>JASJDT010000164.1 GCA_030065655.1 Desulfocapsaceae bacterium
AATACACGTCTGGGTCAACATAAACGTAGCCATTGGTTCGCCAGCCGACAGTTCTGCCATTGACTATCAGATACCTCCCTGATGAGCTCAAACCTAGCTCTAATGCAAAATCAGCATACTGTTTTTGACTTACTCTTTTGAAATCTATTGGTTGGTTATTCATTTTAGTTGCTCTTTATTAGTTAGTTTCCTTCTTAAAACTGCTCTCTCGGAGTCTGTGCTTACCGGGAGTCTGCGCTTACCTGTCAGATATCTTCATTGTGCTCAAAATTTTATCCTCCGGTAAGCGAACGGAGTGAGACTCCGAGATATCGACTATATGCTTGCGGTAAAATTGTTCGCACGCCTTGATCTCGGCCGAAATTGCTAGTTTTAGCAAGGAAACTAGTTGAAACATCTTTCATTACATTCGATCTTCCTAGTCCTGCTTTCATACATTTCCCCGAAAAGTGTTACTCTGTGGTACTAGTCATGCTGTGGGCACACCGTAAATCATAGATATCTCTAAAAATGGTGGCTGCAGATATCAAGATGAAATAGATATCCGCTATAGGGTTACTCGCGAAGATTGCCCTGATATGGCATCTGCATGATTGGTAAAGCGTTGTCGTCAAGTATGGTACGGACTCTGGTCATGAGTTCCTCGAAGCTAAATGGCTTCTGGAGGAATTCCTGTTCATCAAGTCCCAATTCCCTGACTGACATGCTGGAGGCATGGTACCCGCTAATGGCGAGGACTTTTACTCCACCATTTATGGATTGCAGGTTTTTCAGGAATTCTGCCCCGCCCATATCCGGCATGCCGACATCCATAATGACCATATCTATAGTATTATTTTTATAGATATGAAGCCCCTCTTCACAATCCATAGCTGTAAGAACTTTATAGCCACGCAGTTCAAGAAAACGTTGACCAATATTGATTATTTCCTTTTCATCATCAACAAACAAAATGACCTCATTACCAGGCGAATCCTGAGGGAGATATTTCTCTTCTTTTGTTGCTTTATAGGCGTACACAACATTTTCGGAAGGAAGATAAATATCAAATGTAGTTCCCGTCCCGGGTGCACTTGTGCAGTCAAGATATCCGCTATGGCTTTTAACAATGGAGGAAACAACTGATAGGCCCAGACCCGAGCCTCTGTTTTTCTCTTTTGTTGTGAAAAATGGTTCAAAGATTTTATCGAGAGTAGCCTTGCTCATCCCAATACCTGTATCAGAGACACTGATATGGACGTAGGAGCCGGGAGTGATGCCTAGTTTCTTATTTAAGGGGGAATTCGAGGTGAGGTGAATATTTTCGGTTTTAATTATTAATTTTCCACCATGCGGCATTGCGTCCATTGCATTTATACACAGATTCATGACTATCTGCTCACACTGCCCCATGTTACCGGTGATTGAGTTGAGCGCGGAATCCAACTCATGCTCAAGAGTTATGTTACGGGGGATGGTTCGTAACAGCAGACAATTAACTTCTTCTATTATGGTGTTGAAGTTAAGCTCAACCGAGTGGTGAGAGTTTTTTTTGCCAAACATGAGGAATCGCTGCGCAAGATCTTTTCCCCTGTTCACAATTGTCTGGATCTGTTCTAAGGTTTCGAAGCCGTTTGAGCCGTTTCTTTTCTCCGACAACGCCATTTCCGTGTATCCGAGGATACAGTGTAAGATATTATTGAAATCATGGGCAATACCACCGGAAAGCAAGGCCAAGGCTTCTCTTTTCTGGGCCTGGGTGAGCTGCTCTTTCACCGTTTCATAATCACACAGTTGAAGATTTAATTCCTCAATCTGTTTTTCTAGGTTTTCAACACGGCTTTTTCCGGACAACTCTTTTGCTTTAGACATTGCGACTCCCCATAACTCCTATTCCCCTCAACCTGGCAACCGCTCAGTCTGAAACGTCAGCCTGTACTAAAAAATATTTCTGATACCAGGGGAGGGAACGCATTTTCCCTTCTATAAGTTGTGAAGTAAAGCAAGTATTGTACCACTATAATTTTGAATGGAATTACAGTGAGTCAGCAAAAACAGAAATGGATTAACATTGATTCCCTGGTAATTGTGCACATGCTAATGTGCAGAAGAGACCTGCGCACAGAGGACATCTGAAGAACCAGGCGATGGGGAAGAAGGCAGGTTGAAAACTGCTTATTCACCTTGCAGTTGAATATTGAGCGATTTGATTTTCTGCAGCAGCGTGTTTCTATGAATGTCGAGCATTCTTGCCGTTTTTGCCTGATTCCAATTACAGATTCTCAGTGCCCGTTGGATGTAACTGCGCTCGAATACCTGTCGAGCTTCGAGAAGTCCCTGGTTGAAGTGGTTGTCATTATGGTCATCCTTTTCGTTGAACAGGAGCTCGAATGGCAGATCTTTGGTGTCGATCCATCTCTCATTTGCCCGCAGAACGACTAAACGCTCAATCAGGTTTTCCAGTTCACGAATATTTCCAGGCCATCGATATGACTCCAGTATTTTCATGGCATCGGCGGTAATTCCCTCAATGTTCTGGTTGAGTTTGCGATTGAATTTGTCAAGAAAGTAGTTTGTCAGCAAAGCAATATCACCATCTCGTTTACGAAGAGGGGGCAGTTCAATCGGTATTACGTTTAGTCTAAAGAAAAGGTCCTCGCGAAACTTCTCATCATCGACCAGTTTCTTCAGGGATACATTTGTTGCCGCTATGAGTCTAGTATCGACTTTAATGGTGATATTGCCACCCACACGCGTGAATTCCGAATCCTGCAGAAAGCGGAGCAGTTTTGCCTGCAATTCGAGTTTCAGGGATGCTATTTCATCGAGGAAAACCGTACCATTATCGGCATATTCAAATTTTCCGATACTTCGTGTCTGGGCACCCGTAAATGCACCTTTCTCATGGCCGTAGAGTTCGCTTTCCATCAATTCAGATGGTATCGCTGCACAATTGATTGCGACAAAGGGTTTGCCTGACCTCTGGCTTTGTGAGTGAATTGCCTGGGCGATGAGCTCTTTACCTGTGCCGCTTTCACCAGTGATCAGCACATTACTGGTGGTGGCAGCAACTTTTTCAACCACCTTAAAGACCTCTTGCATACAAGGTGACTGCCCGATTATCTTCCTGTTTTTGGTGAATTGAGAAACTTCGGAACGTAAGTAATTGACTTCCTTTTCAAGCATTCTTTTTTGGAGTGCTCTTGAAATCACATTGGTGATCGAGTCCGGATCGACAGGTTTGGTGATATAATCATAGGCCCCGGTTTGAATTGAGGCAGTTGCCTCCTGGGCTCGGTCGATGGCGGAAACCATGATCACATCAATGCTGCTGTCGTTCTTTTTGATTTTTTTCAAGGTTTCTATGCCATCCATGTCAGGCATGGTTACATCAAGCAGAACAAGATCATAGTTTTCACTGTTCAATCGCTCAAGTGCCTTGAATCCGCTGTCAACGGCATGAACGGTGTAATCATCCTCGAGGATTGCTTCCAGCGCTTCACGAGCGCCAATATCATCATCCACAATGAGAATGCGTGTTGACTTTGATCTCGATTTCACCATTTCTTTCCTCCACGACCTATTTGTTGCGGCCAAATTCTCTTTTTCGTAATAAAAATAGAATCTTAACAAAATATGCACATTGTTCTGTGCACGTCACACTTTAATGTGCAATTCCTCAGAAGCCCAGTGTTTTCTTAGCTCAACACAAAAAATAGTCTGTTTTTCATGCCTGGTATATCTAATTGGACAGCTTATGGCGGAACCTCCACTCTACTATCGGCAGATTAAATTAAATGATTAATTACAGCAATTTATATGAATTAATTGTCCTAAGAATGGAATGGCACAGGGTTTGCTCAAGTGGACATCAAGTTTGGTATCAGCAATAAAAAGTTGTTTACACCTTAATAACCTGACTCAGGAGGACAAAATGAAAAAAGCAGTCGCCCAACTCATCATGATCGGAATTACCGTAATGACCTTTTCTACATCTGTACTTGCTTCATGTGGTGGTGGTCCCTGAGTCACAGTAATATAGTCTCATCACAACTGAGGTGAAAGAGCAATCTTCCCCCTGAATTGCATACCTCAGTACTCCCCGGAAAAGCCACAGGCTATTGATTGCCTGTGGCTTTTCTTTTAACTATCTCTCCTCGCACCACTCACAAAGTTCCTATCTTTTTGTTGCATTAAAATGTTGTTTAAACCCGTTGTTTATTCACTCATTAAATAATAAAATTACAGTAAAGGTCTATCTTTTATAGTAAATTTACTAGCATTGTACAGAGAACGGGCAAGATTGACTGCTGTAATATGTTATTCCCAGGTTGAGGCGATGAGCATACGTGTTTGTAGTTTCTGTGTTATTTTTGTGGTGCTGGCTTTTTTCGGCTGCAGCCCTGAAAGTGATGATCAGGACAAAAAATCCGCCCAGGAAGTTGTAAGTGGAGACAAGATAGTGCAAGGTGGGGTTTACAGACTGCCCCTTGATTCAATGCCAGCCAGTCTCGATCCACCATACATTGTCGATGACTTTGGAAGATCTATTACTTATCAGCTCTATGATGGGCTTGTCCAGTACGGTCCGTACCTCAACGTCCTGCCTGCCATAGCCAGAGACTGGCAGATTGAAAATCAGGGTAGAGTTCTTCGTTTCCATCTGCGTGAGGATGCAAAATTTCATGATGGCGAGCCGGTTACAGCCAGAGATGCAGTTTTCTCCCTGCAGAGGCTTTTCAGAGTAGATCCGGCACCTTCGATCCTTTCCCATCTATTGTATATTGCCGGTGCCAAGGAATATCGCGCAAAAGAATCGGACACCATCAATGGCCTGAAAGTCATCAGGGACTATGAGCTTGAAATTGAGCTTGTGGAGCCCTATGCTCCATTTTTGGGAGCTTTGGCCATGTACCACGCGGGAATTGTACCTGAACACGCGGTTGGTGAGCTGGGAGAGACCTTCCGGAAGTCACCGGTTGGCAGTGGGCCTTTCAAATTCGCGATCTGGGAGCAGGATAAGTTGATTAGACTGGAGAGAAACTCCTCGTACTACGCAGGACCCTCATATCTTGATGCAGTTGAATACCATATCTATCCAGGAGGCCAGCGTGAGAGGGTCTTGCAGGATTTCGAGAATGGGCTACTTGATGAAATGCCGGTATTTGGACAGGTGCGCGAGAGCCTCAAAAAAAGAGATGATCTTCATTGGGTGCATCGACCCAGCCTAAGTCTTTTGTTTTATGGAGTTAATACAGAGCATCCACTTCTGCAGGATAGTCGCCTGCGTCGGTCGCTATCACTAGCAATAGATAGAAATCAATTGTTGACTGAGGTGTATGACAAGCAATTTGATGCAGCCTATACGGTACTGCCGCCTGGAATTCCTGCTCACAACAGGGGTGTTCAGCTGGTGGAGGAGGATGTAGCTAAAGCCAGGGAACTTGTCTTTCAGGTTGCCGAGTCGAATCCAGCGGTGCCTATTACTGTCGAAATTGTCTCTACCTCACAATCAGCCTTTGCTCAGGCTGAATTTAAACTCATTCAGGAAAGCTGGGCATCTATTGGGGTTGACAGCTCCATCAGGTATATTACTAACTGGCAAGAATTTGAAGACTATTTGCGCTCTGATTCCATGCAGATTTACCGGTTAAGTTGGACTGCTGAAATGCCTGATCCCGATAATTTTATGCGACCACTTTTTGGTAGCGGCTCATCAGTGAATTTTGGTAATTATAGCAATACAATAGTCGATGGACTTCTCACAGAGGCAGCAGCAACAGTTGATGAAGTCAAACGTGCAGAGTTGTATCAAGCTATTGAAAGCAAGGTCATGGAGGAGTACCCCATCATTCCACTTTTCTATTTGAGCATTGACCGGGTATATCAATCCTGGGTCAAGGATATCCAAAGCAGTCCCCTGGGCTGGCAGGCTGTACGACTGCATAGGACGTGGTTAGACTCAACCGCACCTCGGTAGGACTGCCGGCACTATGAAATTATACTTGAGAAAACCAAAATTTATCCCACTTCGTTATCGTTTCATTGTAATGACGGGTGTGATGCTCATCATACTCTTGGGTGCTCTGGCCATCCTCATTAGTTTTCTCCAAAGCCGTACCATTCGCCACCAGCTTGAGAGCCGTGGCCTGTCAATTGCAAGAAGCCTCTCTGCTACTTCAACCGCCGATTTATTGACCTATAATTATGTTGCCCTGGAGCGTTCCGCTAATCAGGCCGCTAGAGGACCTGATATCATTGCTGTGATCTTTCATGATAAAGAAGGTCGGATAGGGGGGTTCAGCGGTAGACCCGATTTGCAAAACACAGAGTTAAGTGATCAAACCAGCCGCAATGCGCTAGCAGCATCAGAACCGACGATCCAATCGATCTTTGATGATGATGGAAAAGACAGTGGTATTGATGTTGCTGTGCCAGTATTTCCCGAAGGGGCTGATATACGGTGGGGCACCATTCGGGTCCAGCTCTCCCTTGCGTCAATGTATCAACAGATTAAACAAATTCAGCTGGTCATTTTCGTGGTGGGACTTGTCGCCCTGATTTTCGGTACAGTTGCCTCCATATTTGCGGCACGTAGGATTACGGAGCCACTGGACAACCTCATGCGTGGAACTCAGTCGGCTGCTGCGGGCAACCTCGATCAGGATTTTCGCATCGATACAGGAGACGAAGTAGAGATCCTGGCTGCCAACTTTAATACCATGATAGCAGAGATAGTTGCTCACCGCTCACAGCTCGAGCAGCAGTTGGCGGAAATCAAACGGTTGCAGAAGTATACAACCCAACTGTTGACCACCATGAGTGACGGTCTGTTGAGCATTAAATTGGCGGGCGAGTTTTCAACGGTTAATCCGGCTGCTCTTCAACTTCTGGAAGTAATACCAGAAGAGATTGGAGCCGGAACCTCTATTCACCAACTAAGATGCTACCCGGAATTGTACTCATATATCGAAGAATCTCTTGCTCAGCCAATCAATCGGGAACCGAAAGAGCTGACACTTGAAAAAGGTGACTCCACTCACACCTTACTGGTTAGCTCTAGCGTATTGAAAGACCGCTCGGAAAAGCCGATTGAAATAATATTGAATCTACATGACATTACCGAGCTAAAAAGTATGGAGGCATCTGTCCGGCAGGCCGAGCGCCTTGCGGGGCTAGGCACACTCGCAGCCGGTATGGCCCACGAGATAAGGAATCCACTTTCTTCGATTCAAGCATTCGTTCAGCTGCTCCCCAGGAAATTGGAAAAAGAAGGCTTTCTTGATAAATTTAACAGGACTGTCCCCAGGGAATTGAAGCGCATAAACCGGTTAGTCGAAGATTTACTCGATCTTGCTCGAGTTCCGAAATATACTTTCAGGCCTGCTTCAATTGACAATCTCCTCACCCAGACGCTTGAAACCCTGGAAGAAGAATTGAATCTGGGAAATATTGAAAGCAGGTGTGAATTTCCCTCCAACTTGCCACCATTGCGAATTGACTCTAACCAGATGACAAAGGCCTTTCACAACCTTATTCGCAACTCCATTCAGGCAATGCCGGATGGCGGAAAGCTATTACTGAGTATAGCTGAAGAGTCAGAACATCTCGTTGTGACATTTCAGGACAATGGTGAGGGCATCCCGGCTGAAGATGTAAAAAATATATTTAATCCATTCTATACCACCAAAATAAAGGGAACGGGCCTGGGGTTGTCAATAACCCATAAGGTTATCAGCGAACATGGAGGTTCCATCTCTCTTTCCTGTCCGGAAGAGGGCGGTACGATTGTCAGAGTCCGACTGCACATTTAACAGTTCACCAATTGACCGATGCGCACATTTTTACATGCAGTGTGCAAGACCTGACAAAGTCCACCAGTTGTGTCATAGCAAAAAACTCAATTTTTTTATAATAAAAACAGAATAATAAAACATATCTTCTGCTGTGGCATTTTTATTGCTTTATGTGAATAGGTGAATGTGGGCTTGTTTATTCATTTATGATGATGGACTCATACATAGCCCCATCAAAAAGGGTAGGATAAGTACAACCTTAGCTCCAGTGTGCATGGAATTATTCTTTTATCCTCTAGCTTACCGGAGCAGTAGTGTGGGCAATTTGTTCGCCTGACTAAAAAATGGGTTTGTTCCATTACATTTAATTTAATCCGGAGATGGATATCGTGAAAAATACTCAAGAACCGATTTTTATTGTAGACGATGACCAGGGAA
>JASJDT010000003.1 GCA_030065655.1 Desulfocapsaceae bacterium
CGGTTGCAATTTCTCTACACCGTGGACAATCAGAGTGTCACTGTTTTTCCCCTCAATCTTTGCGCCCATGCCCTGAAGCATATCAATAAGATTTCCAACTTCAGGCTCCTTTGCTGCATTCTTAATTGTCGTTGTTCCCTGTGCCAGGGTGGCAGCCATGATGATATTTTCAGTTCCTGTGACGGAAGGGATATCAAAATAAATATGGGTTCCTTGCATACTTTCGTAAACCTCGGCATCCACATACCCCTGTTCAAGCTTTATGTTGACTCCCATCTGCTCAAAACCCTTTATATGGAAATCAATTGGTCTCTCGCCAATGGCGCAACCACCAGGCAAAGAAACTTTTGCTTTGCCAAGACGGGCAAGAAGCGGACCAAGCACGAGAACAGATGCTCTCATGGTTTTTACAAGTTCATATGACGCTTCGGAAAAATTGAGATGAGTAGCATCCACCTTAAGAATATGACCGTCATATTGCCAGGATATGCCAAGGTTTTCCATCAATTTAAGAAAAGTACGCGTATCACGTAAATCCGGAACATTCTTCAGAACATGTTCCCCAGGAGCAAGCAGTGTTGCGGCAATGAGTGGTAAGGCTGCATTTTTTGCTCCGCTGATACGTAGTTCCCCTCGTAGAGGTATACCGCCATCTATAATTAATTTCTCCATGGTTTACCTTTTATATTGATTAAGTTGAGCAGCAAGCACCCTGTCTCTGCCACTATAATCTTGAAGTATTTCTACCCTTTGAAAAAACCTGCCACCCTGTTCAACTCTAGAAAAAAGGAGATGCACTTCCTCAGCCTGGTCTGCACCGAACTCCATGAAGAATAAACCGCTTGGTTCTAAATGGTTAATTACCTGTCTAGCAATTTGCCTGATACAATCCAGACCATCTTTGCCGCCATCCAAGGCGAGATAGGGCTCAAATTCAGTCACTTCCGGTTCTAGATTGCTCCTGATCTCCGAACTTCTAACATATGGAGGATTGGCAACAATAAATGAGAAAACGGTTCGCTGATCTACACCTTTAAATAAATCAGAACAGAGGAGCGTTACGTAGTCTTCTACGCCATGCCTCTTACAGTTATACTGACAAACGTCAAGTGCCTCCGTAGAAAAGTCCACCGCCAATATTCTTGCTTTTAATTCTCTGGCAAGTACCACTGCACCTACGCCACTGCCACAGCAAAGATCAGCTCCCTGACTAATGATCAAGGACGCCTCGCCTATCTGTTTAAGAGCTGTTTCGAGAAGAAATTCAGTTTCAGGTCGCGGGATAAGAACCTTGTTGTTAACCATAAAATCAAGGGACCAGAATTCTCGATATCCGACAATGTAGGCAACAGGTTCGCGGGCTGCCCGTCTTTCCAGATAGCAATAGTACAATTGCTCTGCTTGTTCGTCAATCGGCTCATTTCCTCTGAGAAAGAGCTCTGTCCTGCCCATCTTGAGGCAGTGACCGAGCAGCAGAATACAATCCAGATCAGGTTCTGATATACCCGCTCTCTTAAGCTTTGTCGCCCCTTCGCGTAAAAGCTGTGCAATGATCATAATGCGAGATCCGAAATCAGCAAGTGGATTCTGGTGTTGTTGATGCGATGGAATTGTAAAACTTAGATCACTCGATATTCTTCAGCTTTTCTGCCTGATCATGAGTAATCAACGGATCAATAACTTCATCGAGTTTGCCATTCATGATAAGTTCTAGTTTATAGAGTGTCAGTCCTATTCTGTGGTCAGTCAATCTTCCTTGAGGAAAATTGTAGGTGCGGATTCGTTCACTTCGATCCCCACTACCTACCTGAGATTTACGCTCACTACTAATCTTATCATGATGTTCCTGCTCAATCTGATCAAGCAATCTAGCTCGTAATACATTGAGTGCCTTTGCCTTGTTTTTATGTTGGGACTTTTCATCCTGGCAGGTAACAACGAGGCCTGTTGGCAGATGGGTGATACGTACAGCCGAATCGGTAGTGTTAACACTTTGCCCACCTGGGCCTGAAGATCGAAACACATCAAACTTGAGCTCATTCATGTCAATGTTGACATCGACTTCATCAGCCTCTGGCAATATGGCCACGGTAACCGCCGAGGTATGTACTCTGCCCTGGGTTTCCGTTTCCGGAACTCGTTGTACCCTATGTACTCCGCTTTCATATTTTAGCTTGGAATACACATTGGCGCCGCTAATCAGAGCTATGATTTCCTTGAAACCACCAACCCCTTGAGGACTGGAGCTCATAGTCTCTACACGCCAACCCTCATTCTCGGCAAAACGGGAGTACATCCTGAAGAGATCACCTACAAATAAAGCTGCCTCATCACCACCCGTCCCGGCACGTATTTCCAAAAAGATGTTTTTATCGTCATTAGGATCTTTGGGAATCAGAAAAATCCTGATACCATTTTCCAGCTCTGTCTTGCGCAACTGAAAGGTCTCTAATTCGTCTCTAGCCAACTCCTTCAGTTCCTGATCTTCCTGAACGTCATGAAGAATAGCGTTATTTTCAGCGATATTTGCCTCGACATCCTTCAACTCCTGATAGAGCTCATTCAATCTGGACAAATGACTGTGCTCACGCACTACAGTCTGGTATTCTTTTTGATTGTCCATCAAGGAAGGATCAGATAGTTTTCCTTCAAGATGAGAAATCTTTTCCTCAAGATCTTCAAATTTTTCGAACATAATTCCCAATCCAGCAATCATCTTGCAAATGATCCATTAAACGAAAAAGTCCACAGCAAAAAGTTATGCTGTGGACTTCTATCATTTTATTAAGCATGGGACAGGCCCAGGCGTTGTAAAACTATGCTTTTTTGCTTTCGAAATGCTTGGCGTAACGCTTCTTGAACTTTTCTATCCTACCGGCAGTATCAACGAGCTTCTGTCTACCGGTAAAGAAAGGATGACAGGCTGAGCAGATCTCAACCTTCATTTCCTTATTGACAGAGCCAAGCTCAAATTCGTGTCCACAGGCACAAACGGCTTTCACTTTGTTATATTCCGGATGTATATCGGCTTTCATATCTTCCTAGCTCCTTCGGAAAGTAGTTATTTACTCTCAGTATGTAGTAGTTGCTCCTAAAATATCATTTTGCAGCACAAACGTTATAGTTTAGCTTATTATGATTTTTTTTCAAGTTTAAATATTTACCACTAACGGCGTATTGTCTACATCAATCTGTATTCTCTTATTACTAACCGTTCATCGAATCTAGAAAATCAACATTAGTTTTGGAATGTTTCAACTTATCAAGAAGAAATTCCATACCGTCCGCCGGATTCATGGATGCGAGGAGCTTTCGGAGGATCCAAATTCTGTTAATAATATCCTCACCGAGCAAGAGGTCCTCTTTGCGGGTGCCTGAGCGTTTGATATCAATGGCGGGAAAAATCCGTTTATCCGACATCTTGCGATCAAGGATCAATTCCATATTACCGGTTCCCTTAAACTCCTCGAAAATAACCTCATCCATCTTACTGCCTGTCTCAATCAGTGCCGTTGCCAATATGGTAAGGCTGCCGCCCTCTTCTATATTCCTTGCCGCGCCAAAAAAACGTTTCGGGCGATGTAAGGCATTCGCTTCGACACCACCTGAAAGGATTTTCCCGCTCGATGGCGTCACGGTATTATAAGCCCGAGCTAATCGGGTAATACTGTCAAGCAGAATGACAACATCTTTACCATGTTCAACAAGCCGTTTAGCCTTTTCAATTACCATTTCGGCAACCTGAATATGACGTTGTGGCGGTTCATCAAAGGTGGAGCTGACAACTTCGCCAGCTTTGACCGAACGAGCCATTTCGGTTACCTCCTCCGGCCTCTCATCTATGAGCAAAACGATAAGATAAACTTCTTTGTGATTACGCACGATGGAATTGGCAATTTTCTGCATTAACACGGTCTTACCGGTTCTTGGTGGAGCAACGAGCAACCCCCGTTGTCCCTTGCCGATTGGACAGAACATATCCATAAGCCGCATGGAGTAGTTATCGCGCTGCCATTCTAAATTGAATTTTTCGTTAGGATGAAGGGGAGTGAGGTTCGTGTAAACCGTCTTCTGCTTAACAGCATCGGGAGGATCAAAATTAACACCCTCAACCTTAAGAAGAGCAAAATACCGTTCACCCTCTTTCGGGGCACGGACGAGGCCCTCAATGACATCACCGGTGCGTAGATTCAGTCTTCTGATCTGCGAGGGTGAGACGTATATATCATCCGGGCCAGGAAGATAATTATAATCCGGTGCCCGCAAGAAGCCAAAGCCATCAGGCAGTATCTCCAAGGTACCGCTACCTCTCATCTGCCCTTCTTTATCAGCCTGAGCTTGCAAAAGGGCGAAGATCAATTCCTGCTTACGCATTGAACTGTAGCCTTCTACCTTGAATTTACGAGCCAACTTGACGAGGTCACCAATTTTTTTGATTTTCAGTTCCGCCAGATTCATTAATCTCTTTCTCCTTTTGTGGTATAGCGGTATAGAAGGTATGTGTATGAATACATACTTAAATTTTAGGAAATGATCCGGACAGACTATCGCCCTAATGCATTGAGCGCTCCTCGCCCTTTTGGGCAGGCAGGTATTTCATCCCGAATCAACTGTAATTTTGGATTTATTGTTTAGGTCGGTGAAGAATTGGTTATTGTTTGATACAGGTCTATTTTCTAACCCAGCGGAGAGGCAAGGTTTCTGATTTCAGATTTTGCGGTATAGTTTGTAATGAACCATCCAGGGCAGGACAATCATTTTGATATTTGTTTCCTTATACGTTTTCCAATCTCAACTGTCAAGGGTTTTCCGGTAAAAAGGTGCTCTTATTCACCTTGCTGTTTTTCCTTTAGATTTTCGTATAATGCAACAACCTGACTACGCATCTCAGCCAATGTAGCGGAATTATCGATGACCCAATCGGATTGCTTTGCCTTTTCAGCAACATTCATCTGGGCAGAGAGAACTTTTTGCACCTGCTCGGCAGAAACGCCATCACGGGCTACTACTCTCTCTACAACTGCTTCTGGCGGTGCAATGACGGTGACGCAAAAGTCAAAATCCTTATGCCAACCAGTCTCAAATAGTAGAGGTATCTCCACAACCAACATCTTGTCAGTTTGAGCACAATGCGTAAACAGCACCTGAATATCTTTCCGTACAAGAGGATGAAGAATAGCCTCAAGTTGCTTACGGATCTCCCTATCATTGAATACCTCCGTTCGCAATCTGGCTCGATCAATGTCACCTTGATCATCAAGGAATCGCTGCCCCCACTTGGCTACGACTTGTCGATACCCTTGTTGTCCGTGTTCCAGTAGCCGGCGACAGGTATCATCAGTGTCTTTGTGCTCTGCTCTTGCGAGCTTGGCTAACAAAGTAGCTACCTGGCTTTTTCCTGAACCTATGCTACCAGTTATGGCAATGTTCAATTAAGCTCTCCATGAAATCCTAATTTCCGCAGGGTTTCAACAATATCGTTGGCCAGAGGTGCTTTACCTGCGATCCGACTTTGGGTAATCGGATGAATAAACTCCAATTCCGCTGCATGAAGCATCTGACGCGGAAAAAGTGTATCTGTTTTAGTAGAGCCATAGAGCAAATCACCAGCAACCGGATGACCGATTGAAGCCAAATGGACTCTTATCTGATGCGTTCTCCCTGTTTCTAAGTCAAGACTTATAAATGAATAACGATCGGCTAAATGCTGGACCAACCGCCAACTGGTAGCAGCAAATTTGCCCCTCTCAGGTAAAATCGCCATTTTCTTTCTATTTACCGGGTGTCTGCCTATGGGAGCGACAATCCGCCCGCTCCGCTCTGCCATTCTACCCACTACGATGGCCTGATATCTTTTCTTGATCTCTCGCTGTTTGAAAGCTTTCATGAGCTTTCGATGCACGTCTGCTTTTTTGGCAACCACCATGATCCCAGAAGTATCTTTATCCAGTCTATGAACAATTCCGGGGCGGAGCGAATCGCCAACTTCTGCTATTTGTCGGCAATGAAAGAGTAAGCCGTTCACCAGGGTATTATCGGGATTACCGTTTGCTGGATGTACAACTAAATTGGGTGGTTTGGATACGAGTAGAAGAAATTCATCTTCATATATTAGCTCAAAATCAACAGGCTGCGGGATGGCAACCAGTTCCCCCCTTTCTATAACCCGTCCACTGACAAGATCATTTATTGTCAGCCTTTTACTGGCTTTCGCACTGCATCCATTGACCAGTATATGGCAATTTTTAACGGCAGCCGTTAGTTGAGAGCGTGATAGGTTGGGAAAGTGGTGAACGAGAAAATGATCTAGCCGCCAACCGGTTTCAGTCACATCTACCCTAAGGATAAATTCGTCGGTTGCCAAGTTAGCTTCGTGGTAATCAGAGGAGTTTTTTCCCATCGGTGATATCAACACGCTGAAACTTTCTCCAGCGGATGATTAAAACTGCGGCTACGTAAAGATGGTCTCTATTTCGTTACTAATGTTACGCTCATCGACTTTTTTGGCAAGAGACAGCTCTTTCACCAGAAGCGCCTTGGCGGTATCTAGCATTTTACGCTCGCCATAGGAGAGATCTTTGTCGACACTTAACAGAAAAAGGTCTCGTAGGACAGCAGCTACCTCATGAATTGAGCCGGTTTTTATTTTTTCCATATAGTCTCGATACCGGCGATTCCAGGTCTGAGAACCTATTTCAATTGCCCTATCCCGAAGGATATCGAGCACATCGTCAACTTCGTTTTTGGAAACTATAGCACGCAACCCGACACTGTCACTACTTACTGTCGGAATCATAATGGTCATATTGTTATCGAGAATCTGCAGTACGTAAAATTTCTGATCGGTTCCAGCTACCTTTTTGGTCTCAATCGCTTTTATTACGCCTACACCATGAGCTGGATAGACAGCCATATCTCCTTCTGCAAACACTACAATCTCCTCACTTATTTACCTAAAAACAACCAACCTGCCGATATATTGTTGAATCGATGACAAATGAGATATCAGCATGTAGTCCCGTATCATTATAAGCACGGGTGTCTGGTAGAAATAATCCTGGAACATCCAGAATCACCTTTTAAACATAACATATATGTCAAAAAAATGCCCCTGCTTTTACCAAAAAACAGCGGCCTAACGGGAATTAATAACAAAAAGAGACGGGATTACTTAAAACTGTTGAGGAAATTCATCGCCCGAGACGGTTCACCAGAGAAGAATAATTCCAAGCCTTTGAATATTTCAGCTATCCTGTCCTGGATTACTTCTTCTTCAGGTTGACTGAATGAAGTTAACACATACCTGTCGACGGGCATCTCGTCAGGAGCTTGGCCGTCTCCCGGCCGCCCGATACCTATCTTGAGACGATAAAACTCTGCTGAACCGGTGCTTGAAATAATTGACCGAATACCATTGTGGCCACCTGCACCCCCACCTTTTACAAGTTTAAGCCGGCCTAGCTTCATATCCAAATCATCATGAACAACGAGAAGCCTCTCCGGTGGCACTTTAAAAAAGTCAACATACCGGGAAACCGCTTTTCCACTAAGATTCATATAGGTCATCGGTTTAACCAGATGTATCGTTTTCCCTCTATGTTTGATTTTTGCCGTCAGCCCATCCCATTTTTCTGTTACAATCTCTGCTTTCTGGGAATTTGCATAGGCATCGACGACATCAAAGCCGATATTGTGTCGAGTATGAATATATTTAAGCCCTGGGTTGCCTAAACCGACAAAAATATAGGGAGCAGCTTCCATGAAAAACCTTAAAGTGAACCGTAAAAATAGAAAATCCGGTAGAAAAGATATCCACCGGATTTATTACACTCTTAAGCAACCTGTAGAATCAGAGAAGCTATATTGAGCTGTTCTCTATTCTTCTGAGGACTGCTCTTCAGCGGCATCGGATTCTCCGCTTCCACCTTCGGCGACGGCTTCACCTTCGCCTTCAGCCTCAAGCTCTTCTTCCTCATCTACCGGCTCTTGGGCCGCAGCAACAACACTTACACAGGTTCCATCAGGATCGGTGACCAAATTAACATTTCCAGGAATATCTATGGTATTCACCTGAATGCTTTCATTCATGGCAAGTTCTGAGATATCTACAATGAACTCATCCGGAACATCCATTGGCTTAGACTCAATAGCCAATGTATCCAAAATGATGTTTAGGATGCCACCCATTTCAACGCCTGGTGCGGTTCCCTTGTAGGTGATCGGGACTTCAAAAACTCGAGGTTTATCGACGTCAATCTCGATAAAATCAGCATGAAGGAGTGTGTCTTTGACCGGATCGGTTTGAATCTCATGAATCAGTACATGCTTTGTCGTACCGTCATCAAGATTTAAAGATACAATAGCATTTTTCCGATATACATCGAGCAGTTGCTGATAAAATGGCTGTGTTTCTAGCTTCAGAGGAATTGCTTCGGAACCTTGGCCATAGACAACCGCAGGAGTCATACCCGTCATCCGCATCTGGCGAACCGGCCCCTTTCGCGTCTCTTTTCTGATTGCGGCATTGATTTCTATCGTTAACATTATCTTTCTCCTTCGCTTAATCTATTGCTGGCACCACTTCCAAAACAGCAATATAGCGTTTTCTTAAATTACCAACATCCTTGTCAGTCAGCTATACGAAGAGTGAGCTGACAGAGTCTTCGTTATGTATTCTTTTTATAGCGTCTGCGAGAAGTTCCGACACGGAGAGAACCTTAATTTTCGGACAATTCATCGCCTCATCCCGTAACGGAATCGAATTGGTAACAACTAAAGTCTTAATGACTGAGTCCGTTATTCTTTCGACAGCCGGACCAGACAACACTGGATGAGAACAACAGGCATGTACCTCTTTGGCACCAGCATTTATCAATGTTGCAGCACCACTGCAGAGTGTCCCTGCAGTATCGACCATATCATCCAACATTATTGCCGTTTTATCTTTTACATCACCAATGACATGCATGGCTTCGCACTCGTTTGGACGATCCCGCCGTTTGTCTATAATTGCCAAACCGCAATTCAGCCTTTTAGCAAAGGCTCTGGTTCGTTCAACTCCACCGGCATCTGGAGAGACCATAATAAAGTTTTCGAAACTACCGGCAATATGGCGCAACAATATTGGGGCAGCATAGAGATGGTCAACGGGAATATTGAAAAAACCCTGAATCTGGCCGGCATGAAGGTCCATGCATAACACCCGGCGAACCCCGACTGCCATGAACATTTCTGCGACAACTTTGGCAGAGATGGGAACTCTCGGAGCTACCTTCCTGTCCTGCCTGGCATATCCGTAGTAAGGAACAACGGCAGTTATACGCCTGGCCGAAGCTCGACGCAGAGCATCGACCATGATGACGAGCTCCATAAGGTTGTCATTTACTGGGGTACATGTTGGTTGCACGACAAAAACGTCTGTGCCCCGAACATTTTCCCGGACCTCCACAAAAATTTCTCCATCACTAAACTTCTTCACGTCAGCTTTGGAGAGTGGAATGTCTAGGTGCGCGGCTATCTGTTCAGCCATGGCACGGTTTGCATTGCCGGTAAATACTTTCAAATTGTTAACCATTGCCCCTTCGACCACCAGTAAATAACCAAATCATGAGAAACACAAATGGCTGGGGTGGTAGGACTCGAACCTACGAATGCCGGGATCAAAACCCGGTGCCTTAGCCACTTGGCTACACCCCAACCTATTATTTAGTTAGATAAACCTGTTCGCCATAGTCATGACGAAGCCGTGCCGCTATTTGATTCAGATGCTCTTCACTGCGATTTTTAGAGTCTGTGAATACACCAAATACAGTTGGTCCACTTCCGGACATAAGCACAGCATCAGCCCCGGAGACTTGAAGATCATGTTTTATTTTGGAAATGACCGGAAAAAGCTTGATTGAAGTTTTCTCAAGATCATTCTCCAATGCTGCCAATCTTAAGTCTTTAGGCTCTAACGTACGAAAACCCGTCAATGTAGAATTTTTATCGGTGTTTGTCAATGCAAATTTTGTAAAAATTTCTTGAGTAGAAACTGAGATTCCCGGGTTTACTAGAAGAAAAGTACAGTTATGGAGTGGGGTTACCGGAAGCAACTTGTCACCAATTCCTGTGGCCAGTACACTTTGGCTTTCTGATACAAAAAAAGGAACATCTGCCCCTAACGATTTCGCCAGTCCAACCAGCTCTCCTTCAGAAAGCCTTTCACTAAAACAGTCATTCAGTCCTTTGAGAAGCGTTCCAGCATCACTGCTGCCTCCACCCAGACCTGCTGCAACAGGAATATTTTTATGCAGATGAATTGTTATGCCGGTATCGTGTCCATTCTCGCATTTGCTCAGCATCACCTCGGCGGCCTGCCAAATCAGATTTCCCTTGGCAGCTGGAACTTCCGTTCCCGAACATGTCAAAAATATCCCTGGAGATTCGGAAAATTGGACGGTGATTTCATCATGAAGGCTGATTTTCTGCATCCAGCTAGACAGATCATGGTAGCCATCTTCTCTTTTTGCCAAAACCCGAAGGATGAGATTGATCTTTGCTGGCGCTTTCAAATGCAAAGTGTTTTGACTTGCCACTTTCACATTACTACTCTACCTGTTTTAATATATGTAGTTTATGCTTTATTTCTTGGCAATTTGGACAAATCGAATTTTGAGATCGTAGAGGATATTTTTCAGCATTTCCGACTCATCATTTGAGAGATTCCCCTTGGTTTTCTGCTCAATCAAAGTCAACGTGTCTATGCCATGTCTGGCAAGATCGAGATCGACAGTCTTTTGGCCTGTAGCCGGATCGCCAATTTCCCCAAGATGAAAAAGTACAGACGTATTCAACGACATGACAAAGGCAGAAAAGGTCACCTCCGGCATTACGCATTTACCCTCTTTATTAGGAACCGTTCCATCTTGACAGGCACAATCATCATTCTTTTTTTCTACCATCTTTTCCACCGTTTCTGGCTTTATTAGCTTTGAGCTTATTCTCTCCCACCTGTTACCATACGACCATAATGCAGACCTTTCCTGCTCCGGCCCGGCATGTATGCATGCAAAAATAAGCGTTTAGCGGGTCTTGTCAAATCTCAGGGATGATATTCTCCAAGTTCTAATGGCAGGGCATCGGTTATATTTTCTATGCTTAGAACTTTTCCCAATAACTCCTTGGAAATAAGCTTATCTGTTGACAGCAAAATTATATTTTGCTGGCTGGTCTCTTCTCTGCCAACGGTCATCATGGAAATATTGACGCCACCATCACCGATTGTGGTGCCAAGAGCACCGATGACTCCGGGAACGTCTTTGTTGTAGACCAGCAACATGGGACCAGCCGGTAGTGCTTCAAGCCGAAATGTGTTGAGACGTACCAGGCGCGGCTCGTTTTTGCCAAATACAGTACCGACCAGGACATTCTCTCCTACACTTGTACGCACCGTGGCTGACATAACGTTGATAAAATCGTAGGAGCGTTCAGATTTCGCCTCAACCACTTTTATCCCCCGGTCCTTGGCGATGATCGGCGCGTTGACATAGTTAACGGCATCCTTGAGTATCGGAGTAAACAGTCCTTTGAGAAAGGCCACTGTAATCGGGCTGGTATTGAGTTCAGCAAGTTCTCCGCTGTATTCAACCACGACCTCTTCTACTCCGGCTTTTGCTATCTGCATTTGCAGGCTGCCAAGCATCTCTCCCAAAGTAATGTAGGGACCAACCTGGGTAAGCACATCATCACTCACCGACGGTACATTGACCGCATTGGTAACAGCTCCCTTTTTAAGATAGTCGGCGATTTGTTCAGCAATGATCAAAGCAACATTTTCCTGGGCTTCGCTGGTGGAAGCGCCAAGATGTGGCGTGCAGATGAAATTATCCAGCTCGAGCAGGGGGCAATTTTCCAAAGTTGTCGGTTCGGTGGCGAAAACGTCAAGAGCGGCTCCGGCGATTTCTCCTTCTTTCAGGGCCTGATAGAGCGCTTCTTCGTCACAGACACCACCTCGAGCACAGTCAATAAACATACCGTCCCGCTTCATGTTTTTGAAGAATTCCGTAGAAATAAGCCCTTTGGTCTCCTTGGTCATGGGAACATGCACGGTAATATAGTCAGATCTCCTGGCAAGCTCTTCCAGACTAACTAGCTCAACACCAATTTTCTCCGCCATTTCTTTTGGCATATGTGGATCGTAGGCAATGGTGCGCATTTTTAAACCCTGAGCTCTGCTTGCAGCAATACCTCCAATTCTACCAATACCCACAATGCCTAGAGTCTTACCAGTAACCTCCCGGCCCATGAATTTTTTCTTCTCCCATTTGCCGGCTTTCATCGATGCCGTTGCCTGAGGAATGTTTCTTGAAAGGGCCATTACCATGGAGATGGCATGCTCTGCGGTCGTGGTGGCGTTTCCGTCTGGCGCGTTCATTACCACTATACCCTTCTGACTGGCAGCCGGGACATCAACGTTGTCAAGGCCGATTCCTGCCCTGCCAACCACCTTCAGGCGTGTTGCCGATTCGAGTATGTCGGCAGTGACCTGGGTGGCACTTCTGATAATCAAACCATCATACTGACCAATGATCTCTTTCAGGTCTTCCGGTGGTAACCCGGGTTTAAAATCAACTTCAATACCTGCCTCTTTGAGTATTTCTGCTCCAACTGGGGCGAGGTTATCGCTAATCAATACTTTCATCTCCACTCCTTGTGCATTGAACCTTAACCAGAATCATATGTACCTGGATAATTAGAATATTTAACCGTTTACCATTGACGCCAAAGGAGTGTTCCATGCGTATGAACGAGAAGAATTCGAAATAAACAAGAAAGGTTTACAACGACATCCATGGAAATGAACCGGAAGAGAATTATTATTCCTTCTCCCCCCAATCCACTCAGCTAAGCATGACACAGGAACAACTGCCTCTCCTGTAAATACCTGGAAACAGTTATTGTATCGCTCTGAGGCACCACTGGTTATGAAAATGATGCCCAAGTATAACTACAGATTTGAGGGAGAAACTATACTCTCATTACCGCTGAAGAACAACAAAAAATAGAGACAACAAACTAGTATAAATTCCTATTATCATATATTAATCTATTTTCAGTGCACCATGGATAAAATGGTGATTACGGTTGAAGTTATTATCGTTAAACGCTATAAATTGTGCCTTTTCTTATGAAAAGATATCTTTGCTATATGGCAAAGAAGTGATGTTAAGATAGCCAATCAACTTCTACATATCTATTGTTTGGCTTCTTTTTGGTGTCTTTTATGCCTGTAAAGCTATGAAAAAATTTTCGAAATATCATCAGGTGATGATAGAGTTATCAACAGGCAGATAAAAGTTCACCATAGGAAACTTTGTCCTAGAGAAGTTCGGCATTGACTAACAGAGATGATTATTATGGCCTGTAATATATAGTGATATCCTTTAACACCATTTTAGAACTTTCATTTTTTCTGATATAACTGAAGGAGCAGCAATGAGTGACATAAGATTACGTTTTCCCCCAAGTCCAACGGGTTACCTGCATATCGGTGGTGCCAGAACAGCATTGTATAACTGGCTGTATGCCAAGAAGACCGGAGGCAAACTTATTCTTAGAATAGAGGATACCGATACTGAACGCTCCACCGAAGAATCCATCAAGGGTATTGTGGATGGACTGACCTGGCTTGGTATCGACTGGGATGAAGGGCCCTATTTTCAGTCGGAGTTCAGTGATGATCACGCTCGTGTCGCAAATAGACTTTTGGAAGAAGGCAAAGCCTATAAATGTTTCTGTACCAAGGAAGATCTCGACGCTAAACGGGAGAAGGCCCTTGCAGAGAAGCAAAGTCTGGGCTACGACAGGACATGCAGGGACCTCAGCAAAGAGCAGATTGACAAGAATGAATCTGCCGGTCTCCCCTTTGTCATCCGCTTTAAGGTACCACAGCGCCAAGGTATACTCAGCTATGAGGACAAGGTACTGGGAACCATCAAATCAGACTACAAGGAGATCGATGATTTCGTCATTGTACGCTCAAATGGCAAACCACTTTATCTCCTGTGTAACGTAGCCGATGACATCAGGGACAGAATCAGTCACATTATCAGAGGACAGGATCACATGACCAACACCCTTAAACAGGTACTCCTCTATGAAGCGCTTGCCGCTCCCCTGCCTATCTTTGCTCACATTCCACTGACTATGGATACAAAAAGAGCAAAAATTTCCAAGAGAAGTCATGGCGAAGTGGTGGCTGTGCAGTTCTATCGGGAGCACGGATTTCTAGCATGGGCCTTGAATAATTACCTCGCCTTGCTTGGCTGGTCTCCCGGCAACGATCAGGAGATCTTCAGTCAGGAGGAAATGATTGAGCAATTCACCTTGGAGCGCATCAACAAATCGCACTCCATATTTAACTATCGCAACAATGATCCGAAGTTTTTCACCGATCCCAAGGCTATTGCAATCAACGAACATCACTTGCGCTCCTTACCGATCGATGAGCTTGCCAACCATGTGAAAGTTGAATTTCAAAAAGAAGGTTTATGGCGGGAAGAGTATGATGGTGAAAAACGAGCATGGTTTCTCACCACCATTGATCTCATCCGACCACGTTTTCATACCCTCAAGGATTTTGGTGACATGGGCCGAGCTTATTTCGCCGATGATTTTACCATTTGCGAGAAACCTCTGAAAAAAAACATCCTCAAACATCCTGGCCTGGCCGACTGGCTGCCGCAACTGGCAGATCGCTATGAGGCTCTTGCAGAGTTCACTGCTGAAAAGGCAGAAGATACCGCAAGGCAACTGGCAGAAGAGTTGGATGTCAAGCCAGGAGTGATCATTAACGGTATGCGGACAGTCGTCACCGGACAACTTGCCGGTCCTTCGATGTTTGATATTCTCATGGCTATAGGCCGGGAGAAAGTTGTTGAGCGTTTACGAACAACAGACAACCTCTATAAATAGCGCATAGAACACGAGAGCAGAATATGGAAAACCTCCCCGCAACAAAGGACAAACCACTTGATTTTATCAGGCAGATCATTGCCGATGACCTCAAAACCGGGAAACATGCCCATCCGGTAACCCGTTTTCCTCCGGAGCCAAATGGATATCTCCATATCGGTCATGCCAAATCGATCTGTCTTAACTTCGGCATCGGCGAGGAAAACAACAGCCCTTGTCATCTGCGTTTTGACGACACCAACCCCACCAAGGAAGAAGATGTCTACGTCAATTCCATTAAAGAAGATGTCGCCTGGCTTGGCTTCGATTGGCAGGAAAACCTCTTCTATGCCTCCGATTATTTCGACCAACTGCATGATTATGCCGTAGAACTTATCAAAATGGGGAAGGCATATGTATGCGACCTGTCCGGGGAACAGATTCGCGAGTATCGCGGTACCCTTACCGAGCCAGGCAGAGAAAGTCCATGTCGTAACCGCAGTGTCGAGGAGAATCTCGATCTTTTTGCCAGAATGCGCAATGGAGAATTTGACAATGGAACGCACGTCCTTCGAGCCAAGATCGATATGAGTTCACCAAATATCAAAATGCGTGATCCGGTGCTTTATAGGATTATGAAGCATCCTCACCATCGCACTGGTGATACGTGGTGTATCTACCCCATGTATGATTTTACTCATTGCCTCTCAGATGCCATCGAAGAAATAACCCATTCTCTTTGCACGCTGGAGTTCGAAGATCATCGCCCCCTCTATGACTGGGTTCTGGAAACCCTGCAGACTCCATGTCATCCACGTCAGATTGAATTCGCCAGGCTAAATTTGACCTACACGGTCATGAGCAAACGCAAGTTGCTTAAGTTGGTCGAAGGAAACCACGTAGAAGGTTGGGACGACCCACGCATGCTTACCATTTCCGGGCTGCGTCGGCGCGGCTATACACCAGCCTCTATCCGTCAGTTCTGTGATACCATCGGTATAGGTAAAAGGGAAAGCTGGATAGACATGGGGGTTTTGGAAAATGCCATCCGCGAGGACCTCAATGACAAGGCTCCCCGAACCATGGCCATTCTCGATCCGCTGAAGGTGATCATAGACAATTATCCGGACGATTTGGTCGAGGAGGTAGAGGCGAAGAACCACCCACAGAACCCGGATATGGGCACCAGAACCCTGCCTTTCTCCCGTGAAATCTATATTGAGCGTTCAGATTTTATGGAAGATCCACCACGAAAGTTCTTCCGTCTCGGTCCAGGCCGCGAGGTTCGCCTCCGTTACGGATACTACATAACCTTTGCTTCCATGGTAAAAGATGAACGAACCGGAGAGATATTGGAGTTGCACTGCACCTACGATCCGGAATCAAAAGGCGGCTCATCTCCGGACGGCAGGAAGGTTAAAGGCACAATTCACTGGGTTTCGGCTAAACACGCGTTAACCTGTCAGGTACGGCTCTATGACAGGCTGTTTTTGGTTGAAAATCCCGAAAGTGATAAGGAAAAGGAATTTCTGGAGCATATTAACCCTGAGTCGATAATAACTCTTGAAAACTGCAAGGCAGAACCTGCCCTTGCCAACCTGGCCCTAGGCAGCTGTGTACAGTTCGAACGACAAGGTTACTTTTGTGTCGACACCAAGGACTCTCAGCCAGGCCAACCAGTGTTTAATCGGACAGTAACACTACGAAATTCCTGGTCAAAAATGCAAATGTAGGAGGTTGTCCGGGCACCTAAGGAGGTAATCGCTTACAACTGGCATGAGCAGGCTGGCAGGAAGTAGAGTAATGGAATCATGTTTGAAAATATCGTAACCATTATCGTTATCCTGATCTGCATGTTTGCTGTTGGTAGAAGGATTTACCGGCAATTGACTAAAGGAGTTCAGGATTGCCAATCCTCCGGTGACTGTGGGTGCGGCAGTTGTTCAGCCAGCTTGCTAGTGGACAAAGAAGATAAATAACAAGAAATATCCAGATGAACCACTCGTCACCTAGCCCGCATGTTTCAGGGGCCTGGCAGGGTGAAAAAACTCTTATATCTCCTCGAGTACACTGTGTACCAGGGAAAATAGCATAAAACGCTCACTTAATAATCTCCATATCGTTTAGTATTCACTCCAATCCTTGATTGTTTGTTGTAATGTCAAAGTCAGCTTGGCGCCAAAAACCATATGTTCTAAGGTGATTTTTCCATTCTTTTGATAGCTGAATTGTCGGTAATCATGCCACATTAGCTTATCAGCAACACTTCCGTGAACTTATGTGTCATGACGTATCGCGATGGCACTTCATGGTGATATCCTTTTTTTAATGAGGTTGGTCCAAAAGGACGATACGCCCTCTAGAGATAAATCCAGAGAGCGTATCGGAGGGGGAGGAGAAGAAGTGTTTGGTAACGATTCTTATTATCCAATAAGCATGCCAGTCAATCCAAACTTCTAAATATCGGTATTCTTAATGAGTTATGGATTTGAATATTTTCTGTTGCCGCGTGAGAGCTTATTTTCTGACCCAAAAGTAGTCACAATTCCTTGCAACTGGGTAGTTTTTACCCAATCATGGCAAAAACGTATTTTCCTTTTTTCCAAAACTGGACGATTTGTGATCCTTCTTTGAGAGTATACCTCCCATGCGGTGAGAGGGAAAAATCCATGTCATTTTCCCGTATCAGGTAGACTGATATTCTACGGTCGTTTTGACGTAATACCATGTGAATAGCTAAACACTCCCCAAGTGGACATATACGTGCTCCAACAAAAGTAGACCCTTGGGGCAACTCAGCCTTTATCTCCTCACGGGTAAGGGTCAAATCACCCAACTGGTAAATATTGTCCAGGTCCCTCACAACGAGTATAGAGTCATCATGCTTGGTATGATCAATTATGGCATGGTGTCCAATATCATTTATGGTTGGAAGCGATGGTGAAAACACCAGAGAAATGGCAAATACCAGCATGACGGCGACAACTGCAGAAAATGCTCCAAACCAGCGATAGCTCATCCTCGACCGGCCAGCACTCATACCATCTAGACTCAGATCAACTCGTCCCGACAACGAGCTTGGCATTTGCTCCTTAGCCAGGGCGTTATGAATGAGCTTATCAAGCTCTTCATCATAACGCAGCTTTGCCTGACATTCCTTGCATGTTTGGGCATGTCTGAGAGCGTTGTCAGCTTCCGAAACATCGTGAATATCTCTGTTTTCGAGCCAATTGGAGAATTGTTGACAATCCATTCTTACCTCCTCAAGCCCACAGACCCGTTATCGGGATTATCTTTTTCACCACCGATGTACCTTTGGTGCGGCGTGTGATTTCATTTTTCATGTATTTTTTACCTCTAGCCAGGCGAGACATCACCGTTCCAATAGGAATATCAAGGTATTCTGAAATTTCCTGATAGGTCATATCCTCCATGTAATACAATATTAATGGAGATTGAAATTTTTCCGGAATAAGACGCAGGACCCGCTGCACTTCCTCCTTACTCATTTTAGATTCATACTTTTCCACCAGTTCATTAGGGCTCCCGGAATTAACATTTTTAAGGTAGCCATCACCATCATCGAGTATTGGCCGCTTTGAGGCCTGCCGTTTTTCCTTGAGAAAATGGCTTCTTAAAATCATGAACAGCCAGGAACGGCACTTACTCTCCTCACGGAGCTGGGAAAACTTGCGAAAGGCCGTATACATAGTCTCCTGGACAAGATCCTCAGCATCATAAGGCTTTCCGGAATATTTCAAAGCGACATTGTAGAGAAACTCCAGGTGAGGATAGGTCAGCTCTTTGAAGTGCTTTTTATCCACCCTTCGCAGTTTTGGCATGAAGATAGTCTCCCAGATTTAAGTGAGAAGTGCTTTGCTCTTCCTGCTAGCTATTTCAATCATCAGCTCCTATTTTTATGAGCAGCACCCGTTCAGGATTATTCCATGTTTGTGCTAAAAAAGGCTTTCATGCAATATCGATAATCATCACAACGATTCTTTTTGCCAATCTGGAAGAGGCCAGCACCTCCTGTCATACTTCAATAACACAACCACCACGACGTGGATCACCTGCCCCTTCACTTCCAGGTATGACCGCATGGACACCTCCAAAATAGACGTCCAGCTTCTGCCAGATATTTGTATCAATACCCAGTGAGTTGACAATATCTTCATCAAAACCTGGTTCAACCTGCAGACATTCATCATCCCAATAGAGGCGGGGAGCCTCCACAGCTTCTTTTATTCCTTTGCCAAAATCGACGACTTGACGAAGTACTTCGGTTATTGCCGTTCGGATACGTTTAGAGCCGCCACTGCCTATTACCAGTTTGACCACATCATCCTTGAGCAACAGTGATGGCGACATCATTGAACATACGCGCTGGCCTGGTGGTGAAGAGTGAAAACCATTAGGGTGAAGGTCGTCCTCCCCCATCATGTTATTCAACATGACTCCGGTTCCAGGCGCAAAATAGCCTGAACCTTCACCATTTGAACAGGTCATACTGGCACAGTTACCTTTCCTATCTGCTATGCTTATGTGCGTTGTTCCTCTGGAAAAGAGTCTGACGTTTTCGACACTCTTCCCTAATCCTTTATTTAGAAAAGCAAACAGTGCCCGTAAATCGGTAATATTTTTGCCCCGTAAACGCTCGACTTCACGGGTAACAGCCAATATCTCCAGAAGATGATTTCTGCTTCCCCACTCTAGTGGTTTGTCGCTTGAAGCCTTATAGATAGCCAGTGAAAGAGCAATTAAGGCACCACCAAGAGAAGGATAGGGAGAAGTAACAAGATCTGAGCCCCGATATTGAATGGCAAGCGGCTTTCGTTCCATCACCCGGTATGAGGCCAGATCCTTTTCGGTGACAAGTCCCTCTTTTTCCCGCATTTCGGCAGCGATGGCTCGGGCAATGTCCCCGCGATAGAAGCTATCACCACCGTCTTCAATGAGTAATTCGAGAAATTGCGCAAGTTCATCATTACACAGCCAATCACCAGCGGCTATATAGCCATTTTCGTTACCGTATAATGACCTGCCCGTAGCAGTCTGCGTCATTATTGGGGTAAGCAGCTTGAGAAAATCAGCCTGAAAATTATTGACCTCATGTCCTCTGGCATAATCGATGGCTGGGGCTACTATCTCTTTTAGAGGCATGCTTCCCAACCTTTTATGCACATGCAACAAACCTTTGGCAATACCGGGAACGGCCACCGAACCCAAGCCTATGTTAAAAACCTGCGGTGCCCCGGAAAATTGAATAGTCACGGGAAAAAAGTGCTCCATTCCTTGACGTCCATCATTACCCAACCCCGGCGTATCCACAAAAAAATCAAAGAAGAGATTCTGCCCCCGAGCTGCGCTGTGGCCAAGGAGAAGTCCCCCTCCGCCCAGGCTGGTCAGAGTTTGTTCTACAACCGTTGAGGCAAAACCGGCGGCAACCACAGCATCAAAGGCATTGCCGCCTTCCCGGAGTATTTTCGCCGCAGCTTTGCCAACCAGGATATGACCCGAGGCTACAATCCCTTTTTTAAAATCACTCATTGCCAAAACTCCTGGTAGGTCTGCTCGATAACCTCTTCAAAACTTTTTTCTTTGGCATAAATCTCTTTTTGACGATGGGCACTGGTACCGCAATCAACAATTCGGTTAATTCCTTCAAGGTACTCTCCTCCACCTAACTCTTCAACATAGGGTTTAACCTTTTGAACCAACAAATCTATGGCTTGCCGACAGGTGATCTTTTGGGGATGAAGGTGAGCGGAAAAGTCGATGAAGTATCCATCCAAACCATAGCGTACCGCCTGCCATTTATTGGCTTGGAGCACCTGCAAACTTATAGGAAACTGTTCATGACGTTCAGCCGCGATATAGGCGCCAATCCCCTGAATAAATGCCACCAGAGCAAGAATATCGGAAAATCTTCCGGGTAAATCACAGATACGGATCTCGACCGTGCCAAATTCACTATTCGGCCTGGCATCCCACCAGAGATCGCGCATGGTATCAATAACGCCATAACTCCTCAGCCGTTCAATATCTTTTTCAAATTGACGCCAATCTTTGACAAACTCATAGATTCCCGCATGCGGCAATACCTCAAACAGTTTGGTTCGATAGGAAAGCAGGCCGGTATCCACCCCCTTTGAAAAAGGAGATGAGGTGCTCAACGCCAACAATAGCGGTAGATATAATTGAACAACGTTGCAAAAGCGTATGGCCGTATCACCATCCGGCATGCCCAAATGGACATGAAGCCCCTGGGAGATGAATTTTTGTCCCAGGATCTGCAGCTCATCCAAAATTCGCTCATAGCGCTCATCTGCACTGACAATCTGCTGGCTGTCATTGGCGAATGGATGAAGAGAGGCGGCATAAAGTAAACAACCATTATCCCCAGCAAGCTCTTCGGCCATGGAGCAGGTCTGCATAAGATCATTTTCCACATCTCTTACATTGTGGCAGATCCCGGTCTGAATTTCGAGAATAGATCTGATGAACTCATGACTGATGCGTGGTGCCAACAATTTAGGGGAATTTTGGAGAAGTAGAGGAGCCGACGGAGTAAGATCGAGCGTTTTTCTGTCAAGAATTTGAAATTCGATTTCGACGCCTACGGTAAAATGGGTATTTGGGGTAAAATCAATAATCAAACGATCTTCGGCCATTTCTACCGCTCCAGACCGGATGTGTTTTTACGTAACCACTGCATGGCAACATTGGCATACCATGAGGCGCCGACACTTAGGACCTCTTCATTAAAATCAAATCTGCCACTATGCGATACACCAATTCCCTCCCTCTCTAGAGCTGCCCCGAAACGGACCATGCAGCCAGGAACTTTCTTTTGGTAAAAGGCAAAATCCTCTGCACCAAGACTGGGAGCACCCTGACTAATCACCGAGGTGACAACCTCTATTTCCTCTGCGGCATTTCTGGCAATCACCGCAGCGATTGGATCATTTTCCACAGCCGGTATGCAGTTGTGAAAATCAAGATCGGTTTCCACACCGTGCATCAAGCCAATCGACTCCACCACCCTGTTCAACCCCTCAAGAGTATTTTTTCGGGTCTGCTCATGAGTTGAACGGACCGTTCCACGCAACAGGGCATTTTGAGCTATGATATTCTGGGCAGTACCTGCCTGCACATGACCGATGGAAACCACGGCCGATCTGTTCGGGTCAACACCCCGGGAGATCAGTGTTTGAGCGGAAAGTACAAGATTGGCCGCCGCTACTACGGTATCCACGGCCTCATGAGGTCTGGCGGCATGCCCACTTCGACCGCGCAGGCTGATATGAAATGGGTCAGCCCATGCGCACACAATACCCTCGTCAACGGTCATGGTACCTACCGGAATGTGAGTATCTATATGTCCAGCAAAAATAGCCTCGACATTTTCGAGAACATCAGCGGCAACCATATGCATAGCCCCGTTGCCGTATTCTTCTGCAGGCTGGAACAACAGTTTTATTGTACCGGGAAAACTTTGGGTCCTCAGTAGAGCCGCTGCTCCCAGCAGCATCGCCACATGCCCGTCATGTCCACAAGCGTGCATCACTCCAGGATTTTTAGAACAATACGGTAAGCCTGTTTCTTCGGATATGGGCAAAGCATCCATATCCGCTCGTAGAGCGACCGTTTGGCCCTCTGCGGTATTGTTGGAAAGGGTAGCGACAACGCCGGTCTTAGCAATACTACCAATGCTTTCAATATCTATTTCGGCCAGCTTTTTCTGAATAAATGCTGCCGTTTCGTGTTCTTGAAAGCTAAGTTCCGGATTATTATGAATTTGTCTGCGAATTTCCCGCATCCACTTTTGCAGTTCAGGATCTACTGATAAAACAGATGTGTATCTTGTGCGGCGCATATCTATTCAATGCGGATAGTATGAATATCATCATTGTCGGGAGAATCGTCGTCGTGATGTAACTCTTCCTCATCATAACTCTGGGTAGTTTTTACTATTTCGTTGGCAAAACTCGAAGGTTCAACCTCTTCTGGTTCTCTGAAACCTTCATTTTTAAAGTTCGGTGTTCCCAGCGGTTGTTTGAAAAAAGCGATCACTCCATCCTGAGTTTCGATAATCGAAGTTAATTCCCAACCCGATTGCCCGTATTCATTCAGCGCTTGTTCCACCTCAGCTTCATCCAGAAAGGCACTTCCAAGAAATCCTTCCTTTTTCATGGGAAAATGTACTGTTTTATAGCACCAGCGCATGTATTACCCTCCTGGGATTACTAGCGTTTGGATATTCTTTTCTGTTTCTTACCTGGCAGTTTGACAATTTCTTCTATAGGCTAATTAGTTTTTAACAAGGTATCGTTCTCAAATGTTCCCTGATGAACCATACCGTTGGCGAGGGTAAGTTTACCGCGACCATGGCGTTTTCCCGACTTGAAGGTTCCCTCGAACAGGCTGCCATCCTGTCCATAAAAAATTCCAAAACCATGGGGAAGATCATTTTTGAAGGCCCCCTTGTATATGGAACCGTCGCTGTAGACCATTTTCCCCTCGCCATTGAAACGTCCCTGCCGGAATTCACCGCTGTACCTGCTGCCATCGGCGAAAATATAATCACCACTGCCGTGAAATACATCGTCCTTGAATGTGCCCGAGTAACGACTGGAGTCGGGATATCGCAAAATACCTCTCCCCTGCTTCACACCGTTAACAAAAACTCCCTCATAGCTGCGTCCATCATTATGGGTATATTGACCCTTTCCATATACCTCACCGGCCCGAAACTCGCCTTGGTAGATATCGCCGTTGGGGTAAACCAGTCTTCCCTGACCGTTGATTCTTCCTTTCTCTACCTCACCTATATATTTCGAACCGTCTGCGAAGGTAAAATGTCCAGTGCCGGAAAACGGAGTCTCTGATTCCCCAGGCGCAGTCAACAGCTCCCCAGATTTTACCAGTTCGGTAATGGCGATTCCTGTTCCGGTTCCTTCCTCAGGCTGATAAGGCTCTTTACTAATATCAATTACCACGGGCTCAGAATTGATTACAGCGGGCATCGAATAGTCTCCGGAGCCCGGTTGCCCATCACTGAACGAACCAGCATATATTTCCTTACCATCCCGGCTCAGCGTTCCCTGACCCTCGATCCTATCGTTTATAAAACTCCCTTCATATATTTCCCCATTGGTAAAAACATAAGTACCATGTCCCTGACGAACGCCGCTCACAAAGTCTCCCTCGTAAAGCGAACCATCTTTATAGAGCATCTGACCCTTGCCATCGGGTATACCTCTGGTGAACATACCGGTATATCTTCGGCCACCGTTATACTCCATTCGCCCGGTTCCGGTTATTTCGTTTTCCTTCAACTCACCACGATAAGTACGGCCGTCGCTAAATTGCAGAAAACCTTCACCATCATACATGTCGTTGTCAAAGGTACCCTCATAGACTTCACCGCTAACGGCTTCATATTTTCCTTGGCCCTGCCGGACACCATCAAAAAATTGCCCTTCATATCGGCTACCATCCTTGTAAGTCTTCACCCCTTTACCGGCTGGTCTGCCGTTACGAAACTCACCGTCAAAAAATGTCCCATCACCATAGGTCAGTTTGCCGCGGCCATGGATGATTGAATTACGGAAATCGCCAGAATATCTTCTTCCATCCGGATAGCTAATAGTTCCCTTACCGTTATATCTACCTTGATAGAATTCACCGCTGTAACGGGTTCCATCTTTGTGGGTTATGGTGCCTTTTCCATGAATGACGTTGTCTCGAAACTCACCCTCATACCTTCTTCCATCTTTACTGGTCAAGACACCCCAGCCATGCATCTTACCTTTTTTCATCTCACCTACATATACAGCACCACCGGTGGTATGAAGCGTACCCCTGCCATGGGCAACTCCCTTAAAAAAGTCGCCACTGTACTTCCTGCCATCTTCATGGACTAGTGTGCCCTTACCATTGCTGCAGTTTCCCTCGATGCATTGAGCTGCCTGTAGAGATGGCGCTGACATCAGTAAACCCAAGGAAAAGATACATGGAACAATTTTCATAAGCTGTTCTCTCCATATTCTTCTGTCCAAGTTGAGCAGAAACCAGTACAAAATTAATTCCGGGTTAAAATATCAAGACGTATTCGGATCAAATCTCATGAGAGGATCTAACCTGCCGCGTAGGCTTTTTTCACCTCTTCACCGATGATGGCAATTCCTCTTGCCACCTGTTCCTCATCCTGTGAGTAGTTTACCCGTATGCACTCATATTTATGTTGCCAATCATCTTCTTCAAGACCAGGAAAGAAATAGTGTCCGCTGATCACCAATACCCCTCTCTTCTTCAAGCGTTGGTATAATTCCATGCTGCTTATGGGCAAGTTTTCAAACCAGAGCCAGAGGAAAATCGCCCCTTCCGGTTTGTGGATCTTATATGGTGTGCCCGCCAGCTCCTCAGCTATTTTCAAGCAAGTGGCCTGAGACTTCTGGCGATAAAAAGGTTGGATTACCTCTCTACTCAGCGTAATGATTTCTGAATTCTCAACAAAATCTTGGGTAAGCAAAGCGCCAAAACCGGTTGGTGCCAAGGCCATAATGGCATTCATCCCGGAGAGCAGCCGGATCGTTTCCGTTCTGGCAATGATGATTCCGGTGCGAACAGCCGGCAATCCTAATTTTGAGAGTGACAGGCACAGAATAATATTTTCATTCCAAATCGGCGTGGCGTCTGAGAAGACGATATCGGGGAAAGGGCCCCCATAGGCACTGTCAATTATGAGTGGAACGCCCGCTTCTTTTGCCAGACTATCAAGCCTACGAACCTCATTATCAGTTACTACGTTACCGGTAGGGTTAGTTGGCCTGGAAACACAAATGGCACCGGTTTCATCGCCTATCTTGATTCCACTGAAATCTACCCTGTATTTGAATAGATGCTCTTCCAGTCGTTCTATTTTAGGGCGGGTGGAAACAAAAAAATCATCGCTAAGGCCTATATCGGCATAGCCTATATATTCGGGTGCCAGCGGCAGTCGGATCTTTTTACATTTACCATCCGCATATTCTCCGGCAAACATGTTGAGCAACATAAAAAAACCGGTCTGACTGCCATTGGTCAGACAAATGTTTTCAGGACCGATCGCCCAGCCATATTCCTTTTCCAGCAGACGAGCAAGACTTGCCAAAAATCCTTGCTCGCCCTGAGGAGCGCAATAAACGCTTAACAGGCGCTTGCAATAGTCTTCGTCCACCGCTATTTCCTGCAGACGATTTTGCATTTTCTGTTGAAATTCGGGGATAAGCCCAGGGTTTCCACCTCCCATCATGACGATTTCGTCACCGCCAGAAGCCAACGCCTCCCCCATATCTTTCATTAGGGAAAGTATCCCAGCATCCCCGCCAAATTTATTGCCGAACTTTGAATATTTCATTGATCTCTATTCAGGTAAATACCTGGCACTTAGTTCTTGTTAAGAACCATTTTATTCTCTTTTCTCCTACTCCAGAATGTGGCGAGGAGATAAATAACAAGTAATGAAAAAATCAATCGGCCCAAAAGGAGCCCGACCCAATGGCCGCCGAGGGCAATCATTAGAAGAGTATCCTCAACCAAAGCATGGCTCAATCCCATAAGAGCCAGAGAAAAAAACACCTCTCTCCTACCCATTGAACCGCTGTTAGTCTCACGAATGATAAGCGCTCCACCGTAGCTAATGCCCATGACCATGCCTACGACAGTCACCGGTGCTGCTCGTTTGCTCATCCCAAAAATCGGCAGAACCGGTTCGAGAATCCGTTCAAATAGCGCCAAAATTCCAGTAACCCTGAGAATCTTCATGATGATCGTTATCCAGAAAATAACGAAGATAATCAGTGCAAAATTTTCTAACTGACCTATGGCCCAGGACAGGGTAGTAGTAGCCTGTTTCCCTGCTTCAAAAATCATAGTCGCCGGTTCCTGCCATATTTGCAGGGTGGAGCAGAATAGGTGCAGGAGAAAACCATAGATAAATGCTCCAGTCAATCTTAGCAGGGCAATTGGCGTGAAAGGCGCTCCCGCTTTTTTAGTGATTGTCAGTTCAAGCGGAAGTGAGTGAGCTATGAGCATTGCTGAACAGATAGTGGTAACCTGAGCCACATTGAGCTCGAGATCCGGGAGCAATGTGGCAAAAATGACCATGGCACCGTAGAGATTGGTAAGCAGTGCCGTGGCCCAGACCAAGCCGAGTGCACCAGGAAGCCCGATGAGCCCCATCACCGGTTCGAGATAGTTACTCAGCAGGGTTACCATACCAAACTCTTCAAGAATTTTAACAATGATAACCACTGGAATTGTTATTTTGAGCAACTCCCAGCTGGTGGCAAGTGTCTCCTTTATGACCCGTAGAGCGGCATCACCAGTTTTCCGGAGGTAGATGTTATACTTTTGCAATGAAATTATCCTTTTTGGGGAGCATTACTTCATGGACGGAAAGTAATCATTTCATTTTGCTGGTAAAGAGATGGCAGTGCTCTCCAGATGAGTGAAAAACGACCCTGGAAGGTAGCTGCCTGGACTTGAAACGCATACCCTTACATCCATACGGCCGCTTCGGCTCATGGGTGATGTAAAAATAACTGCACCTATAACAATTTGGGTATTTGCCTTTCATGCGGCTCTGCTTAACTTCAATTAGTTCAAGACATATAAGGCTATGTGTAGCGCAAGGTACTTGGAGATAACAGTTTTTTCAATGATGATCAGCACTGTTTTTTATCTTGATAAAAAAATCCTACGACCATTTCAGTTCATGGCAGTAACGACATCTATCTCCTCTCGGCAAGAATCTCATGCGCCAAGAACAGGGCTGCGATCCCCGTTCCAAAAATAGCAATACCGGCAACAACAATACCCATATTTAATGAGGTCACATCGCCAATCAAACCAATAACAAAAGGCAATACACCACCACCTACGACAAAACCGATCGGAATGCAGAAAGGAACGGCAACATTTTCACGGTCGTCCAGGCTGAACGAGGTTAGCACTGCGAGTCCTGACGGGAAAAAGCAGACGGCCACCATGGCCTGCACCGTAAGCAAAAATATGAGCAAAATGCCACTGCTGAGTCCCAACCAAACGGTAAGCATGCCACCACAGATGAGAATGGTGGCCATGACTTTGGTATTTCCAAAACGATCTCCAAGCCAACCACCAAGAAAAGGAGTAAAAAGAGAGCAGACTCTGGTGATGGACACCAGATAATTAGCAGTATCGGCGGTCATACCATGATTATTAACCAGGAAAAGGGGTAACATGGCATACAGACCCAGGGTCGAACAGATGGCAAAGGAGAAAAAATACACGAGCAGCCAGAAACGTATATCTTTGCCTAGACTGATGATCAGTTTGAGATCGGGTTGAACCCCCTTTGCTCTCGAGGGAAACGACGAAAACCTGTACAGCACTCCGGTAAAAAGCAGCATAGCGGAAAGGGTCATTAGACACTGCCGCCAGGAGAGAAAAAACGAGGCTGCCAGCCAAAGTAGCGGTGCCATGATGAAACCAAGATTCGGGGCAAGTTCGTGAATGGCAATCCCTCTGGCCAGAAATGTCCGGGGTACACCGGTGTAGATGGTACTCAGCCCTGAAGGAAGATAGAGGCCTGCGGCCAGGCCAAGGATAAAAAGCCCGGCACAAAATAAGGGAAATGACGGGAGAAATGTTACCAAAAAGAGTGCAAGAGAAGCAGCAAGGGAGGAGAGAAAAATGGTATTGGCATGATTGACCCTGGCGGAGACGAAACCGGACATCGATACAGAGATAAAATACCCTGCAGAAATAAAGAAAAAAAGAGAGCCGGACTGGCTTATAGTCAACCAGAATTCTTCCTTAATGAGCGGCAGCAAGGGTGCAAAAATAATACGCGAGAGAAAGTTGAGAAAAAAGAGAAAGGCCAGAAAAAGTATCCCACGGACAGACCTGCCGAGACTTTCTCGGGTAGCATCCGAGTGTTGATGCGGGATACTCATTACCGCAAGTCTATTTTAGATGTTTTTTGGGATAATCAAAAAACTCCATTTGAGCACAACCTGGTCCTGCTTCCGACCATTTTTTGATGTTGCACTTCATGGCTACCATACCCGAGGTTGGTATATTTAGCAGCACCTCGCCGGTGAGCTGCTCGGCGAGGTCGGTTAGACCGTAATTGTGACCAACGAAAAACACAACCTCATATTTATCGTCAACACCTTGCAGGATAGGCAATACATCCGCTGCCGAAAAAGAATAGGCATCCTCCTCAAACATGATACCTCCGGCATCATAGCCAATAGCTTTAGCCATATGTTTTGCGGTTTTCCTGGCCCGCTTAGCCGGACTAGAAATAATCAGGTCGGCAGAAACACCTCGTTTGGCAAGTTTTTCGGCCATAAACGGGGCGTCTCTTTTGCCGCGTTTGTTGAGCTTCCTGTCAAAATCAGTAGCCCGTGGATCACTCCAACTCGATTTTGCATGACGTATAAGAATAAGCCGTTTCATCGCAGTTGTCCTCGTGATTCGATTTCTTTCCAGAGTCTGTCGTAGGCGATTGCCGCTGTTGAACGCTTCAGCGCGGCACCCACTGGCTTCCTGGTAATACCCATTTTTTCCACTTCGGCCATATAGGGAATCATCGACTTCATAAACAGCCGGTACTTCCGATATTTTGAAATGACGGAATTGTGCAATGATTTGCGGCGCTCCACCATGGAAAAAAAGGCATGTGCCTTCTTTTTGTCAGCACCGGTTTTATGAAAAAGTTTCAACAATTGTTCAAAGGAGAGAATGGAGAGTGTGGTGGGGATAACCGGAGAGATTACCATATCAGCAGAGGCGATGACATTTTCGGAGAGCAGGGTCAGATTTGGTGGACAATCCAGTAGGGCGAGATCATAATCTTTTTTCTGGGTCATCAAAATATCGCGAAGATGAGTTGCTGATTTATTATCTCGGTCAAGCTGAAGATCCAAATTGCGATGAGAAAAATGAGCAGGCAGAAGATCTAGATCGTCAAAATCCGTACCGCGGATGAATTTGTCCAATTTACCGCCGAGCAGTTTATCGCTATTAAACTTCTTTTTTGGTCTGATTCTAAAGTAGTAGGAAGAAGCACCTTGGGGATCAAGGTCACAGAGGAGGGTGGCATAGCCCTGTTGAGCAGCAGCATACGCAAGATTGACTGAGGCCGTTGTTTTCCCAACTCCGCCTTTACTACAATACAATGCAAGTATTTTCATAATTGAGAGTACAGATATCGGTTAAAGTTCATCTGATGTTGTCAGCTAAAGATATTATGAAATTTTTTCACATTCTCTTTTGATGCAAATGCATCGAAAACCTCTTCAAAATTTTTCCGAATCTTCTCGTGCTTCTCACTGAGATGGGTTATCAGTCCGCCAATGGCTGCAGCTATGGCAACCGAACGTTTGCTTCTACCCGTCAAACCATGTCTAGATTGGGTCAACATCTCCAGTTGCACGGATACATCATTAAAATCACCAAGATTATTCTGAAGCTTTTTCAACTGTTTACGAAAATATTCAACTTCTTCTTCAACAAAAAACGAACTGAAAAATTCAAGAAGATAACGCAGCTTCTTCCCCTGAATCCGGAGACGGTGCAAATCCTCGTCGGGACTTTGCGAGCTAAGTTGCCCGCCATCCTTGAGGATTCTAGTAAACCTCTTGCGAATCTTCTTTATTGCCTGGTGGCGACACAATTGCTCACTGCTTGAAATTTGCCCTTCCAGACGTTTATTTTCGAGGTTTTCCAGAATCATCTTCCATTGACGCATAAATGATACATATCGATCTGACAGTAGTCCTTTTCGCATCTCTTCAAGTCGCTGAAACCTCTGCTTTGACAAGTCGATAAAAAACTCTTCTAAGCCTGGATGCAATTCAGTGGGTAACATTGACATATATTCGGGCTTGTCGAGTAGATAAACATCAAGATCACGCACCGGACCAGTAAGCGAGCCAAGCCATTTCAACTCGCTTTGAACAAATAGCATTTCTTCGTCAGAAAACGATTTCTTAAACTGGCTTAGATAGGAGCGGGTACGCCTCATGGCAACCCGGAAGTCATGCAGAAACTCTAAGTCGATATCGGCCAATACCCCGGAATAATTTGTTTCCATATCTTGAACGAGTTGGAG
>JASJDT010000165.1 GCA_030065655.1 Desulfocapsaceae bacterium
CGGTGTCGGTTAAGCAGCGCCTGGCCGAAGAGATCTACGAAAGCCACAGTGCGATCCTGCTGATGGACAACCTCCTAAAACTCGGCCTTGAAGAATTAACGGATTACGCGAGTCAGCTCAACGCTCAGATGACCGGGATGAATATGGGTGAGCTGTGTGGCCAGTGTGCAGCGGAGAACGGCGGTGGCTGCTGTAGTCTTTATATGGCCGGCGAAACGGATGGTATGCAGATGCTCATGAATCTGCTGGTCGGCGGCGAGCTAGCCCAGGTGAGAAATGATGGGGTTGAATGCTGTTTTCTCGGGGAAAAGGGTTGTATATTTCTCTGCAAACCAATGTTCTGTCTCAACTATAACTGCAAAAAAATCCATGATACAGCAACAGCGGAGGATATGAAGCACCTTGAACGACTCACTGGCCAACTTCTCGGCAAACAGCATGAAGTCGAACAGCGAATTCTTCAGATCCTTCGATCAAAAGCGCTATAAGCCAATACCATCCTCAACCCAATGCTGATATAGCTAATATTCTCTCTTAAGAACACAAGATTTCTCAATCCATGCCTTTTGGGCATGTTATTTCATGGATCTTGTACGTGCTGTAGTTGGCAGTATTGCCTTGCCGGCCTGAATTATTCTTTAGGGCGTTCTCTATCTCCTGTTGTGATTGCAGTACGAAGGGCAGCAAAGGCGAGTCGATCTGTTTGGCTCGTTCTACGGTGCGATTGATAATGGCCATTGCCTCGGTGTAACACCCGTTCCTTAAATAACTTTCGGCGAGATTGTTTGCCGCAGCAATGTTTTCTGAGTCATCCTTGAGAATGGCCTTGAACTGGGATGCAGCCTGAGCCGTTTTCTGTTGTTGCAGATAATTGTTACCCAGAGCAAAACGTACGGCATGATGGTCCGGCCAGCGGTCAAGGGCAGCCAAATATGATTGCTCGGTAAGTTGGGGCTCTCCTTTTAGGCTGAAGTCGTTTACTACTTTGAGGTATTTCTCCGGAGTTGTCCTGACCGGTAATTCACCGGGTCTAAGAGCAATCAAACCCCAGGAGCCGGCCCGAATCCAACTCATCAGAAACGCTGAAACATTTATGTGTAATTCTTTGGTCGTGCCTGAACGAAGGATTATGTCGTCTTCTTCCACCCCAATGACAACGGCATAATGATAGGCAGGCAGTGATTCCAATCCGTAATTCTGGAGAACGAGAACCGGCCGACCCTGTTGCAGTTCATCTATCAGAGCAACAAGATTTCTTTCAATTTCGAAGGGGAGACGTTGATATTGCCTGCTTGCGGCAATTAGCTCAAGCTGCAGGCTGCCGCGCCGCTCCGGCAGGTAAGTGCGTGGTGCCAGATCATCGGGATGCACTTCAACACCAGATGCCTTGAGAATCATGGCCAGGGATGCAGGCCCACACTGATACTCTTCCTGGGCAAAGAAAGGTGTAGCCTCAAGAAGCACCGAGGTGCCCGATGGGATTCTCATGGCTGGGTGTTTTTGCGCACAGCCAGCCATAAGCAGGATCAGGACGCACCACACCGGCAGGCGGAGGCGTGGGAACAGTGCAACAACGAAAGAACTACACTCTGGTAAAAACGTTGGTGACACCTAATACTTCCAGAATAATCAGAACGACCAGAACCACTCCAAGCACCACCAGAACATCGGCACCGGCAGGCATTGAGTCGATTTTCCCCTGCAGCATGGAAAGTTCCTCGGGAGTCAGCGCGGCAATTCTGGCTGCGGCATCATCCGGATCTACACCCAGGGCCACAAGCTCCTTACGAACGTCTTCACGATTTACCAGAGCCTCCAGTTCCGCTTTGGTGGATTCTTTGGCAATATTGAGATAGGTCGTGGTGTCAATGGCAGCTGATCGAGCTGCAGGAACGATTGCGCTGGTGGTAAAGAAGGTAGCAATCAATACAAGAACAAGAATCCGGGTAGCTGCTCGCAGCATGATCAATCCTCCAGTGATGAAATTAATAACTCTACTGCTGGTCAGATAAGTAAGATCTTTTCCGGCCATACCAGGTTATTAGTGAATCGCTGGGCGCGATCCATCAAACTGATTTGGTATGGGCAAATATAAAGCCAGGCAATATAGCCAACCTAGGTTTTTTGCAACTCAGACAATCCAACTCTCCTAGATTGGGTTGTCCAAGAGTAAAAAAGCAACAATATGCAAAAATCGATGGTTGTAGAATTATTTTGCACAATCATAAACACTGCAATGCAGTATGTGAAGTAAATAAATTTAATATTTATCGTATAGTAGGCTGCTTAGCTAATGTTAAGGAAGTCTATCAGCCCATGAGCACGGCCACCTCGGCCAGCCGTTTACCGGTCAGCCTGGCGGTTTCAACTCCGGTTTCATCCGCTTCATAGCCATCCGGGTGATTACTCCAGGCGGTGCCGCCGAAATGTAGACCATCGCCGACGAGGATCATGTCATGGATCAACATGGCAGCATGTACAGCCTGAATGGTGAGCTCCTGTCCACCGTTGCGTGAACCACCTACAGTCAGAACCCCACCTATGATATTCTTGAACAGAAAGTCATTGCGGCGAAAAAGCACAGTGCGGTCGAGGAAGGCCTTGGCCTGGGCTGTCATGGAGCCCATGTAAACCGGGGTGGCCATCACAATTCCTCTGAGCTCGGGATCGGAGAGTATGGGTATTATCTCCTGAAAATCGTCCTTCTGGCTACAGAGCACGCCTTTCTTACATTTTCCGCAGGCGATGCAGCCATTGATCTGCTTACCAGCCAGAGAGAGAAGTTCGGTCTTGAGGGGCTTGGTCAATTTAGTTGAGGTATTCTGGATCTCCGCCAAACATTCGCCCAAAAGAAAGTGGGTGGACTTGTCTTTCCTTGGACTTGCGGCAACACCTAATATTTTGCTCATGAAAACGTGCTCCGAATGACTGCAAATGGCTGCTTGAAATTTGAGAAAAAGAAATATCACTGCGGGCATGATATTAGGAACAAGCCATGCCCGCAAGGTTAAATTTGGTGCTGTTATTCCATTTTCTCAAGAACCATAGCCATACCCTGACCCCCACCAATACAAAGAGAAGCCAGACCAAGCTGAAGTTCATGTTGCTGCATCTGGTGCATCAGCGTCACCAGGATGCGGGAGCCGGTACAACCGATTGGATGACCCAGCGAAATGCCGCTGCCAACCGTATTAGTTCTCTCCAGATCGCAACCAAGTTCCCGGACACAGGCAAGGGCCTGGGCGGCAAACGCCTCGTTGAGTTCGATTCTGTCAAAGTCATCGATGTTCAGGTTATGGCGGTCAAAGATCTTCCGTACCGCAGGAATAGGGCCAAGACCCATGTAGGCAGGATCAAGGCCTGCTGAGGCGTGTGCCTTGATTTTAACCAATGGTTGAAGGCCAAGTTCTCTGGCTTTGCTTTCCTTCATGATCAATAGCGAAGCAGCTGCATCGTTGATTCCGGAAGCGTTACCAGCTGTCACTGTACCATCTTTTTTAAAGGCGGGGCGCAATTTGCTCATTTTTTCGGCGCTGGTTTCCATGGGGCGCTCGTCGGTGGCGAATATCAGCGCTTCACCTTTACGCTGGGGAATTGTCACCGGGACGATTTCCTCGGCAAAGCTGCCCGCGGCAATAGCCGCCATGGCTCGCTGATGACTCAAAGCACCGATCTCGTCCTGCTCTTCCCGGCTTATCTGGTATTTAGCTGCAATATTTTCTGCTGTGATACCCATATGGTAGCCATAGAATTTTTCGAAGAGACCGTCGTAAACCAACAGATCGATCATCTGACCATCGCCCATGCGCTGTCCCCAGCGAGCTGAAGGCAGAGCATAAGGGACCATGGACATGTTTTCCATTCCACCAGCCAGAACAACTTCGGCATCGCCTGAACGAATAGCCTGATAACCAATGGCCACGGATTCCAAGCCTGATGCACAGAGCTTGTTTACGGTTGTAGCGCTGGTTTCCTTGGGAATACCGGCCATGATCATAGCCTGGCGGGTTACGTTCTGTCCTTGTCCCGTACTGAGCACATTGCCCATGATCACCTGGTCGATCATGAGTGGAGTAAGACCGTCGTCGTAATCATGGTATTGCGACTCCAGTTCAATGATACCATCTTCTCGAATGGCGTCTGCACCAAATTTGATACATTGTTCACTCGCGACCGGACGGACGCCAGCCTTTTGCAGGGTCTGCTTAAGAGTTGCAGCACCCAGTTCCATGACCGAAGTCGATTTAAGGGTGCCTCCATAGGCCCCGATAGCTGTTCTACTGCCGCTGACAATTACTACGCTTTCCATTGTTAATCTCCTGAGATACCGCGAATTTTTTATATATTGAGGTACTAATTTATCAAACCTATCCTTTTGATCCCAATCTGAGTCCGCCATGAATGAACACAGTCTCACCAGCCATGGCCTCGTTGCGATAGAGCTCGGCGACGAGAGAAACAACCTCCTCCGGTTCGATCAGCCGGCTAATTGGCACCTGTTGGAGAATGTTATTGATGATTTTCTCATCCATGTTCTTGACCATGGGTGTTCCCACATATCCTGGAGCTACAGCCATACAGCGAATCTTGTCGGCGAAGCCGCGCCGAAAAAATTCGGCAGTCATCACCTTGGGCATAACGGACATTGCCGCTTTTGAAGATGAATAGTTGATTTGACCTGCGGTACCCAGGGATCCAGTAGAAGAAACCAGGCAGATTAAGCCGCGGCAGTCATTGTTGATCATTTGTTCGGCGCATTCCCGGACTGTCAGAAAAACACCGGTAATATTGATGTCAATAACCTTTTGAAATTGTTCCAGCGACATTTTACCGCTGACCTTGCCGGTTTCCCTATCTGTCTTGATAAACAGCCCATCCCCGGTTATTCCGGCAAAGGGTGCGACCAGGTTGATCTGGCCAAATTCATCGATGGCGCGTTTTGCCAGCTTTGCACAATCATCTTCGGCAGTAACATTACAGGTGACGCTGATGACATCGTCACTGATCTTCTTTAATTCGCTTTCAGCTGTTTCCAGTGCATCCGCCATGATGTCGGCGATGACCACTTTACCGCCCTGTTCCAGCCAGTATTTTGCCAGAGCTTTACCAATACCGCCGCTGCCTCCGGTAATGACTGCTACCGAATCCTGTATTGTTAACATAATTTTCTCCTCTACTCTTCATTGCTGCTGGTGGAGGAATTACCTTTGCTGTATCGGGTAATTCCTGAGACTATAAAAAGAATGCTTTGATACCTTCCAAACTCAGTCATAGCAGAGGAAACGAAAGTCTCCACCTGGAATACTCGGCTTGAGAAGGTAGCTTATGCATGTTGCTCCGGAGTCAACGATTTGCAAAATCTACGCCAGTCGAGGTTGATTCCCCTGGGAGGGAATAGCACGAGTAAATGCACCGGCACAGTCTTTGCAAAGTACTATAATCATTTTGTTACAGTGTAAAGATTGTCGGTTTCGTAGAAACCACGAAAGCCGACGTTCCGAGCTCCGCAAGCTGTTGATTTTATGTTGGCGAATCCGGTTGCTCAAGGTTCTTTACGATTTTGTTAAGATTGCGAATTTGCCAGGATAGTGAAGTATGCGTATAAAGTATGGTTACACACGATGGGGATACAGCCAAATAATCAGATAAAAGGTGTTATATGAGTACTCTGCCACGAATGGAAGCAGCTGAGCATGTTAAAAAAAATAAGGTTGTCACGGCAGCGCATGCCGCATCGGTCATCAATGATGGAGCGACAGTGGCTACAGGTGGATTTGTCGGCAACGGCTTTGCCGAGGAAATAGCCATTGCCATCGAACAACATTTTCTCGACACCGGAAAACCTAAAAATCTCACCCTTATGTATGCTGCCGGTCAAGGTGACGGCAAGAGCAAGGGACTTAATCATTTCGGCCAAGAAGGCATGGTTGAGCGAGTGATTGGAGGACACTGGGGTCTTGTGCCGGCTCTACAGAAACTGGCCGTGGAGAATAAGATAATCGCCTATAATCTCCCTCAGGGGGTCATCTCTACAATGTTTAGGGATATTGCCGCCCAAAAACCCCGCACCATCAGTTCGGTAGGCCTCGGCACCTTTGTTGATCCGCGCAACAGCGGCGGAAAAATAAATACAATTACTACGGAAGATATTGTCGAATTGATCGATTTTGACGGCGAAGAATACCTGGCGTACAAGACCAGGCCGGTTGATGTTGCTGTTCTCAGGGGTACCACGGCTGATCCGGATGGCAACATTACCATGGAAAAAGAGGCTCTGACTCTGGAGGTGCTGGCTATTGCCATGGCTGCCAGAAATTCCGGCGGCACCATCATCGTGCAGGTGGAAAGGGTTGCGGAGCGGGGTAGCCTTCACTGCCGCGATGTCAAGATTCCCGGGATTCTGGTGGACTACGTCGTGGTGGCCTCTCCAGAGAACCACTGGCAGACCTTTGGTGAACAGTATAACCCATCTTACAGTGGCGAGATCCGGGTACCCATGGATTCCCTACCGCCTCTAGAGATGAGTGCCAGAAAGATCATTGCCAGGCGGGCTGCTTTTGAGTTGCGGCGTGGAGATATAGTTAACCTCGGCATTGGCATGCCGGAAGGGGTTTCCAACGTTGTTAATGAAGAGCATATGCTTGATCAGATTGTCCTTACCGCTGAGCCAGGTGTTATCGGTGGTGTCCCCGCTGGAGGCTTGAGTTTTGGTGCGGCCGCCAATACCGAGGCACTGATCGACCAGCCCTACCAGTTCGATTTCTATGACGGTGGTGGCCTCGACATTGCTTATTTGGGGATGGCTCAGGCCGATTCAGTGGGAAATGTCAATGTCAGCAAGTTCGGGCCGCGACTCGCCGGGGCCGGAGGATTTATCAATATCAGTCAAAATGCCAAAACCGTGGTCTATCTTGGAACATTTACTGCCGGTGGACTGGAAGTCGCAATCGATGATGAAGAAATCCGCATAACCAAAGAAGGTAAAGCAAAGAAATTCGTGGAAGGGCTGGTTGAACACATTACCTATAGCGGCGAATACGGTTTAAAGAAAGGGCAGCGAGCACTTTATATAACGGAACGCTGCGTCTTCGAACTCACTGCAGAAGGCATGGAGCTGATTGAGATCGCCCCGGGAATTGATCTGCAGAAAGATATTCTCGATCAGATGGGTTTTCACCCCGTGATCAACGAAGAACCATCATTAATGGATGCGAGAATATTTCAGGATGGGCCAATGGGACTGGCCGAAAGTTCTGGCAACCGGGTGGTGAACCTTGAGCTGCTGGTGCCTAAGGAATTTAAGGAGATCTAGAAGTGTGTCGGAGAAAATAGCAATTCTCCAACACACTTCTAGCCCGGATTTTTCAAACACACTTCTAGCCCGGATTTTTCAGCTAGCGCTTGTCGAAATCTGATATTTCTGCATTTTTTTGTAGAGTAAAGTGCGATGAATGCCAAGCAGCATTGCTGCTTTGGCCTTGTTGTGGCGGGTTAGTTTCAGGGCATCGAGGATGGCGTTTTTTTCCACTTTGGCGACAACTTCTTTGAGTAGAGAGCACTGGTCAGTTGCGGTCTGGCTTTTTACCTGATGGAGATAAAACGGCAGGTCAGCGACCTGGATTGTCATATCTTCGGTGGTTGCCAGTGTTCGCTCGATAACATTGTTCAGCTCACGGACGTTGCCTGGCCAACTATGCCTGAGCAACACCGCCTCGGCCTCTTTGCTGAAATCCTTGCCACTATGCAGACCGTCTTCCGAGGCTAGCGCAAGAAGGTGACGGGCCAGAGGTAAAATGTCGGCAACACGCTCTCGTAGGGGCGGCAGGTGAAGTGGTACAACGTTGAGACGATAGTAGAGATCAGCTCGGAACTCTCCGCGCTCAACCATGGCGGCCAGATCCTGATTGCTGGCAGAAATGAGGCGAAAATCTGTTTTGACGATACGGTTGCCCCCAATACGCTCAAATTCTTTTTCTTCAAGAACTCTGAGCAGTTTTGGCTGCATTTCCATGGGAAGATCACCTATTTCATCAAGAAAAATCGTTCCCTTATGAGCAAGTTCGAATTTCCCCTTTTTGCCTGTCGAACTTGCTCCGGTGAAAGCACCTTTCTCATAGCCGAAAAGTTCCGATTCTAAAAGATCTTTGGGAATGGCGGCACAGTTTAAACGGATAAAGGCTTCGGTATTACGTTTACTGCCGTTATGGATGGATTGGGCAAAGAGCTCTTTGCCGGTTCCCGATTCACCGGTGATCAAAATGGGCAGGTTTGTAGCTGCTG
>JASJDT010000166.1 GCA_030065655.1 Desulfocapsaceae bacterium
AGGGAGTCAACCTCAAGGATGTCTCCGTTGCTCTTAAGAACCTTAAGAAAGCTGGCATTGGCACTTACGTCTATTTGTTGTTTGGCACTCCCCATGAAGATTATGACAAAGCAAGAAAAACCCTTGAATTTATTGCCCAACACCACGAGTTCATCACCTTTCTTAATTTGGCAATCTTTAATATGCCAATCGATTATAGAGAGGAAATTTCACTTTCTACAAAATCTTTTTATGAAGGCGATCTCTCACTCTATACCAATTTTGATCATCCTACCGGCTGGAATAGGAAGAATGTGCGTATCTTCCTGGAAAGAGAGTTTAAAAAACACCCGGTTATCAAGCCAATAATTCAGCGAGACCCGGCTATTTTCACCTCCAATCACGCCCCTTTCTTTATTGCAAATTAGCGGTAACAGACGCCTTTTACCCGGAATGATATAATTAAATATTCAGCTTGGCTGGATTTGCACTTCAGTTTTAGCACTTGAGGATATACAATGATAGGAGATCATTTCACTTTCCATTCGATTTGATTTGCAGCATAGGAATTTTGCAAAAGATGCACCACGTCTGTTTCATTCAACAACCCACAACTCAAGGAGGATGAACATGTCTGAAAGTGTATACAAGATTATCGAATTGGTTGGATCAAGTCCTGTTTCCTGGGAAGAAGCTGCTCAAAATGCTGTAAAGGCTGCCGGTTTAAGTCTACGCGATCTCCGCATAGCAGAAGTACAAACAATGGATATGGTCATCGAGGATGGGAAGGGAACCATATACCGTACCAAAGTACGACTGTCTTTTAAAATAGTTTCCGATTAGCTATCTTTGAAATCCCGATAGCGCTGATCGATTTAGTGCCTTACTCTTCAACTTCTGTGACTCCGTTCAGTCCCCCCTTGAGGGGCAAAAGAAACAAGAAGCGGGAAGAGTAAACAATGGTAGATCTAGGAAGTATTGCCAAGGCACTTATCCCGCTTGCAGGGTTAAGTGAATTTACTATAGCATTTAAAGCTCTCTTCCACTTGTCATGACTTGACAGGTGGAAGAGAATCAAACATTACCTGCCTGACAGCAAAGTGCACCCTCACCAAACACTTCCTTACTGTTAACTTTATTTCGTTATTACTGCCTGGCCCTGGTTTTACACTCGATCATTTCTTTATGCGTTAAGCGCAGCAGATTAGCCAGTTTATGAGCAAACTGATCCTCGTGCGCTTCCAGATAATCATCGGTATGAATAATTCGCCAAACTGACTCCATTGCGTGGAGCTTTTGTTCTTTAGTGAAGTTATTGTTCATATATCTGGTAAAGGTAAAAATATCGACAGCTTCTTCCCTGGCCTGGTATCCAGCATCAACAAGCTCCTCAACCTCGGCCACCGGAAGATCGGCCTGGTCAGCCAGCATGGCAACCAATCGCTTCTTTTCCTCCTCTGAACATTCACCATCGGCATGAGCCGCTTCGAGCAAAAGGACGCATAAAGCAACATCGGCGTTGAGAAGTTCATCCGGATCGTGAGGACGAGTCTTTTCTTTTTTACCCAAAACATTCTTTAAGATTTTAAGCATGATTTTCCTTTCATTGGGACCCGGAATAAGGCAGAGCCGGCGGAATTCTCGCTTTGCATTTGGCTCTCACCGCTCCGAGTTGATTACGGTGTCCATCACCAGTTTCGCAAGATTGCTGATAACACTATAGTGTTTATGAACGGATAAAAAAGATAATAGTCATCAGCAATCCGATAATGGTGATCATATATTTAAGAAGCCCAGAGGGTATCCTTCTGGCGACAACGGCACCGACATAACCGCCACATGTCGCCGCAATCATCATAACAAGACCGACTCGCCAATGGACGATTCCAGCAGCAGCAAAAGTAATGACGGAGATGCAGGCAATAACGAAGCTGATTCCATTTTTCAGACCATTCATCACATTTAGGTCGGTCAAACCGATAAATAGTAGTGCCGCCAGAAGAATAATACCTAAACCACCATTAAAATAGCCGCCGTAAAGAGCCACAACAAAAAGGATACCGCAACCTTTCGCCCGAGTAAGCAATGTTCTTCTCCCTAACCTTACCAACAATGATTCACCAAAGCCGAAAAGAAGAGTAGCAAATAGCAGCAACCAGGGGATGAGCATGGAGAAAACTTGATTAGAGGTTATTAGCAGTAATAAGGCACCTCCAAATCCCCCGGCAAGAGAGGCAGCACAATACCAGCCTAGAAGAGCGGGTTCAATTCGTCTGATTTCCCGACGAAACCCGGCAACAGCACCGAGATATCCTGGAAAGACAGCAACAGCGCTGGTTGCATTGGCAGCCACCGGTGGAACTCCTGAAGAAATGAGGGCAGGGAGAGTGAGGAAGCTGCCACCTCCTGCCACGGCATTGAGGATACCGGCCAGAAATGCAGCAGTGAGAAGATAGAACCAGTCAAGCATGTTCACTGCGTCTGCTGTGATAATCAGGAATTGTCAGGACATACCCCCATGCCGTAGCTCCAGTAGTTTCAAGATGAGTGCTGTCTAGGATGATCAGCCTTTGAATATATTCCCATATTTAACCAGAATTTCACTTCTATGCAGGGTTTTCAAGGAGACGCTGAGCGATTCAAGGATTGCTTGAACAATGGTTGTTTTGGGCCGTTTTGAGAGAAGCTGGACTTCCATGGTTTTTAAATCAACAATCATTTCTTCAAGTCTTGGGTATTCAAGTTCGGAGGTTGCGATAACTTTTTGAATATCTCCAACAAGGCTGTGAAGAATACTTCGATCATCATCGGTCAGCACCTCCTCGCCACTAAGACGTTGTACCTGTCCAAGCGTCTGCTGGATACGGCCGCTCTGGGCCAGCATATCCAAACCAGCCTGGGTAATCCCAATCTCTCCGGCCAGAGTTTTCAATTCCACCAGATCGTTGAGCATCAGTTCCTCAGCCAGAGCTGCAGCCGCTGTTTTTGCAAGACCAATATGCTCACCGACCTCGTGCATGGATGCCTGATTCTCAATATTTCCATCTGTTTGTCTGTGTAGCTCATAAAGAAAATCATTTATATGTTCTGCCCGTGCATCCATACCGTACTCCTTTGGGTGTTTTTATTCGTCATTCTTCATGAATCGTTGTTTTATCTTATCAACCCGTTTTCGATTGACCCCGAAGTCAGAATATCCAACTCGGGAAGCCGAACGAATGTATATCAGCGGCTGTTGCACCGGCAAATACATCTCCAGATCATCAACAAATCCAAATATTTTGGATCTGCACTCCCACCACAAATATCCTTCCCTTTCCTGATGTAACTTCGTATCGGTCATCTCTTCTACAATTATTTTGAGTTCGCTAATCGCCTGTTCACGCGTACCTCGGTACGTCAGTGGCGAAATCGAATATTTTTCACGCGATTCCGCCGTCGATACACAGTTGGGAGTGTCAGGGCAGGGTAGAAGATCGCCATCTCTTACCCCTCCTGCGACCGGTGTACTGCCAGTGCAGCTTATCAAGGCAGGCAGCAACACAACTAGAGAGACAAAAAACCTCTTTGATACAGTTGGCAGGCTTGGCAAATCAATTCTCCCTATTTGGGTTTTGAACTATACGGAAAACATAAATACCTAGCTTGGCCAACTTTATTCTACTTTCATTGTCGCTTAGATTGCAGTTCAACACAGTTTCGCTCCCAAAGGCACCTCCCCATCCGGGATGCACAAGGCGACTCGTCCATCTTTGTCATGAAATCCGGTTATCAGACATTCGGACATTAATGGCCCGATTTGTTTTTTGGGAAAGTTCACCACTCCAACCACCAATCGTCCCGGCAAATCATCAATATCATAGAGTTCGGTAATCTGTGCGCTGGACTTGCGGATGCCGATCTCATCACCGAAATCAACCTTGAGAATAAATGCAGGCTTCCGCGCTTCTTTGAAAATCTCGGCGGAGATAATTTTGCCTACCCGCAACTCGACCTTCTCAAAATCCTGCCATTGTATCTTTTCCATTACTCACGAACTCTCCTTTTTTCCATATTGTTTGGTAAAAGTGTTGATCATCATTGGAGCATAACCCCATGGTAAAACAACTGAGCCACTTGCAAAACTGTCTTTTTGCCCAAACTCTGCGTTATACTCAAAATTTTATCCTCGGAATATCTGCTATATGCCTGTGATAAAATTTTTCGCACGCCTTGATTTTAAACAAAAATCCTACTTTTGCAAAAGGCTCAACTAATTTACCATTTAATTTCGAATCGTTAATTTCTCAACCTGCCTAGAAAATCAGCCACCGTATCCATCCCTTTATAAAATTGGTTGAGGCTGAATTTCTCATTCGGTCCGTGGGCTCCGTCATCTGAGAGGCCAAATCCCATAAGGACTACAGGAATATGGAGAATGGAGTCAAACAGAGCAGTAATAGGTATTGATCCACCTTCACGCATAAACACCGGCCGCACCCCATATATCTCGGCAATAGCTTCAGCAGCTGCATTGATATACCTGTTCTCTGGGGAAACAGCAACACCGTCACCACTATGCAGATTTCGCACTACCACTGTGTAGCCTTTCGGCATTTTTTGCTGTACCGCATGCTCAAGCTGTTTAAAAACTTCGGTCGGCCTTGAACCTGCAGGCAAACGTAAACTTACTTTCGCCAGAGCTTCTGCCGGGATGACCGTCTTTGCACCTTCTCCGATAAAACCTCCACGGATACCATGCACCTCAAGAGTTGGCCGGATTCCCAGCCTTCCATGCACAGAAACATGTTTTTCACCAACCAATTGCTCAACACCCATTTCCTTCAGCAACCGCTTCTCCAGGGCCTCGGCGTCGCGATGCCAGAAGTCTTTTTCCTCATCACTTACCGGAACAGAACTCACATAGATACCGGGAATATCAATTCGGCCATTTTCACCCTTTAAGCGGGAGAGCAAGAGACAGAGGGCATGAATGGGATTGGGAGCGACTCCTCCATAGCTGCCGGAGTGCAGATCACGTTTTGCACCTTTAACAATGATCTCAGTATAAAGAATACCCCGCAAGCCAATAATAAGGGAAGGTTGGTCTACCGAGTTCATATGGGTATCACAGATCAGGGCGGCGTCCGCGGTAAGTCGATCACCATATTCACGCACAAATGCCTCAACAGATGCTCCTCCGGCTTCCTCTTCACCTTCCAGGAGCACCTTGACATTTACTGGTAATTTCCCTTCACTTTTAACCCATGCTTCAAGGGCCGCCAGAACGATCATCACCTGGCCTTTATCGTCGGTTGCACCTCTGGCATAAATATTATCTTTATCGATGTAGGGCTGAAAAGGGGGCGTATGCCATTCGTTGAGTGGGTCTGCGGGTTGGACATCATAATGCCCGTAGAACAACAGCGTTGGTTGATTGTTATCCGTTAACCATTGTGCATATACCAGGGGGTGTCCTTCACCTTCAATGAGTTCTACTTCAGGAAAACCGATCTCTTGAAGCTTCTTTTCAGCCCATTCAGCAGCATTCTTTACATCCTTTCGGTGTTCCGACAATGTGCTGATACTTGGTATTTTCAGCCAACTGAGAAGTTCCTCAAGATTTTTTTCCCTGTTATCTATTAGATACTGGTGTAGAGATGTCCTCATGACACTATCCTCACTAAAAGGTTGAAAGAAAGAGGCGGTATAACTATCAGAATTAATCTAAGGTTTTATTTTCCTCTGCCAAATTTTTCTCCAGATTTCTAGTCTTTTTCTACAGATGAGGCTAAGCTAACAGATATAAGCAGCAGACTTGAGACAATCCTAGCCAATGAATACGCGTCCAATCCTCTGGTTAGGTAACTACTATGCTCCAAATAGTATTAGTGCTTCTTCTTTTCGTAGGTGTTTTCGGATGCATGAGCAACTGCACTGCTCAGACCAGTGATTACCAGGACTCAAAAAGAATACGATAACTTGGCTCAAGGCATATTTCCCACCGGGGACCATACCTCATGGACCCGATGCCGACACCGGTTTTTATGATAAACTCACCATTCTTCCGATTGAACACCTCCCTGAGTATGATCATAGTTTTGCCATCGCCAACTATGAAAGTTCTACTCCAGATTCGTCAAGAACGGCGGGTGTGTTGTGCGTCTCTTTATAAAACCAGCGAACGTATCCAGTATACTGCCTTTTCCATCCCGCGGTAGTGGTCCTGCCCAACGGTGTTGTTTTAAGAAAAACCGACCTGTCGCGCTTTGCACCAATATATAAATGTTGATGGTGCAATAGAGTTGGAGAGACTGATCCAAGATCAGAATCTGCAACTGGGCATAGCACATGGCCGGAAATACAGCGGTGGTATTGATGAAATACCTGCTGCCGCAAAAAACATAAAGCACATCCTGGAACGTTCCAGCGACGACGTCTTTGAGGGTCTTCTCGATATGATCATGCGTTACCGATTAGATTACCCGCTGGGATACCCTGTCGAAGCCCGTTACCTAGCCAGTCAAAAGGGATATAGAGACGACATTGTCTACTACCCCGTCGCTGAGATGGAGGGGAAGATCACTCTGGGACATGTCGGCTGTCCGGATAATCCATGGGGAAGAGAGATTATCGAACGCGTCAATTCCGTTCTTAGAAAGAACAGGGCAACGCCTGAGTTTCTAGAATTTTATGAAAGTTGGCTTGATGCCGAAACTGCCAAACACTGCAGGAAAACCGCCCTGGATTATTTCGCTGAAGAATAAATAAACAACCATCATTTAGAATGCTTTCCAGGAGATATCTAAATGATGGCTGATCTATATAGCTGGCTACTATGATACTTCGACCAGCTCGATATCAAAAGTAAGCTCTTCCCCGGCAAGCGGCGGGTTGGCGTCCAGCATGACGTGAGTGTCGGTTATCTCAACAACGGTGACCATAACCACTTCTCCATTGGGACCGCCCATTTGCAGCTTCTGACCAACCTCAGGATTAATATCGTCCGGCACATGCTCCTTGGGAGCAGCTATTACTAGTTCCTCGTTCCTGGGACCATATGCCTTGTCGACCGGAATCTTTACATTCTTCTTCTCTCCTACGCTCATTCCGGAGACCGCCTCCTCGAAACCAACGATAACCTGCCCTCCCCCTATTTTGAATTCCAACGGGTCGCGACCCTCCGAGCTATCGAAGACAGAGCCATCGTTCAATGTTCCTTTGTAGTGTATTTTTACGGTGTTGCCGTTTTCCGCTACTGTCATTAAAATAACCTCCAACCTGTTCGGGTGTTTGTTTTTGTGGCTTATTCAGCCAAATTTGTAATTCGAGGGCACCATAGCACAACCGCTGCAGAAATGATATGGTGCATTTTTTATTATTTAGTAACCCTGTACATAAAAAAGAGAAAGACAAGGGCATAATAATCGCTTGTCTAGGATATGGAATTTGCATGCGTTCAGTCATTGTTATAGGAGGAGGCGCCTCAGGGATGATGGCGGCCGGTCAGGCAGCTGCCAGCGGTGCAAGTGTCATTTTGCTAGAAAAAATGAAACATCCCGGCAATAAGATAAGAATCAGCGGCAAGGGGCGCTGCAACATTACCAATGACAGCGATATTCATGATTTTATCACCCATTTCAACAGGGCGGGTAGGTTCCTACACCAGCCATTCTTTCATTTTTTTGCACCACAACTAATGTCTTTTTTCAGAGAACGTGGGGTCAGCCTTATCACCGAACGTGGCCAAAGAGTCTTTCCGGCAAGCGGTGATAGTGCAGAGATCGTCGATTCTCTAATAATATGGCTGCAAGAATGTGGCGTGGATATCCGCAATTCTACTGCGGCAACAGGCTTACTTGTGCAAAATGACGCCATAGCCGGAGTAAAAATCAATCAGGGGCATCTTCCCTGTGACGCGGTAATCCTTGCCTCCGGTGGTAAAACCTATCCGGCGACCGGTTCAACCGGTGATGGTTTTTCATTTGCTGAACGAGTCGGTCATACAATAACCCCACTTCGGCCGGCCCTTGTGCCACTGGTGGTGGAGGAACCACTCACGCGTCAATTAGCCGCACTCGATCTCAAAAACGTGGGAATCAGAATCTATGTAAATGGCAAACGCCGGATAAACGATTTTGGCGAAATGGGCTTTACCCGTTTCGGAATCGGCGGTCCGGTGGTGCTGACCAACAGTCTCTACGTCGTTGACAGTCTCATATCTGGAAAGAAAGTGACCATTTCCATTGATCTCAAACCTGCACTCGATGATGCCAAGCTCGACCATCGCCTTCTCCGTGATTTCCA
>JASJDT010000167.1 GCA_030065655.1 Desulfocapsaceae bacterium
CTAATGGATATTTTTTCAGCATGCACTTTCAGTATCTGCACACGGCCAATTTTATCGGGTCGGTCAACCAGGATCTGCCGGTCGAATCGTCCTGCTCTGAGCAAGGCCGGATCAAGTATTTCTGGACGGTTGGTGGCTGCCAGCAATACCAGACCGGTACCCTGATCAAAGCCGTCGAGTTCAACAAGCAACTGATTCAAAGTCTGCTCACGCTCGTCATTACCACCATAGGCTCCGCTGCCCCGTGCCCTGCCAAGTGCGTCGAGTTCGTCGATGAAAATAATTGCTGGCGCAGACTTTCCCGCCTGTTCAAACAGATCTCGGACCCTGGCTGCACCGACACCAACAAACATCTCAACGAATTCAGAACCGCTTATAGAAAAAAAGGGGACCCCGGCTTCACCGGCTACTGCTCTGGCCAGTAGTGTTTTACCTGTACCTGGAGGCCCGACAAGCAGCACACCCTTGGGCATCCTGGCGCCCAATTTGGCATATTTATCGGGTGATTTGAGGAAGTCGACAACCTCCTCCAATTCGGCCTTACTTTCATCCACCCCGGCCACATCCTCAAAGGAGTTTCCGGTTTCCTTCTCCATGTATACTTTGGCCTTGGATTTGCCGATGCTCATAAAGCCGCCACCTGCACCCTGGTTCTGGGCAAACTTGCGGAAAATGAAAAGCCAGATTCCCAGAAAGAGCAGTGCCGGGATGAGCCAGGAGAGCAGGGTGGCGAAAAACTTGCTCTCATGTACCTGGGTATATGGCACGTTATACTGGGAGAGCTGCTCGGCAAGACCGGGATCAACCCGATTGGCAACGATGAATTTCTTGCCGTTGTTTTCTGCGTTGGCGAGTTCTCCGATGATCTGATTTTCTCGAATGGTCAATTCTTTTATCTCTCCAGCTTTGAGACGCTCTTCAAAATCGCTGTAGGGAACCGGTTGGATGGTTTGCTGCTGCACCCACAGTTCATGGAGGAAAAGTATTCCGATTACTGCGATGATTGCGTAAATAAGGTTCAATTTTTGTTGTTTTTCCATCAAATTTTCCTATTTTTAATTGCTACGTTCAGTAGAGATTTATATTGACCACTCATCAATATCGAAAGCAACTCTAACAACTAAATGATTGTCATCACTACTATAGTGTCAACTTTTAGAGAATCAAGATGGTTGCTTAACTACTAGAAAGTCTCGGGTAATATTCCTACCAGTCGGTATTCAAACAATTTGAGCAGGAATTCATAACTTTTGCAGTTTTTTTAAATTTGCAGGTAAATTTTTTTTGCATACTGGTTCTGAGTGTGGTGTAATTGAAACCGCATGAGATAAGGCTTCCGAGATAATTGAGATAGCTTTTCGGCAAAATCATTCTCATTTACTGAGGTTTGGGTTGTGAAAAAACTCTTAATCATTGAAGACGATTATGCGCAGCACGATCCGATTGCCGAGATGTGCGCGGCGCTGACGAACAGAATCGAAATACATAGAGCAGCCAATGAACTGCAAGCTCTTAAAGCTCTACATGAAAAGAAAATAGAACTTGTTATCTGTGATCTATCTTCCGGATATGGTTTGCGAAGCGATAACCTAGCCGGTATCACCTATAAATATCCCTACATCCCTTGCCTAGCTGTGATCAATCAGGATCAACATCTGGAAGAGGACGTCCTTGGAATTGGTGTTTCAGCCTGTTTGACAGCTCCCCTTGAGGACACGGCATTGCGGAAACAGCTCCACAATCTGTTGCGAGAATCTACAAGTGGCAAGGTGCGGGGCATTCCGGTGCACAGCCTGTTACAGATGTTCGAAGGTGATGAGAAGACTTGTACACTCAAGATCGAGAGTGAGGGGCAAACTGGATATATTTATATGGAAAAAGGAGTTCCGGTAGCAGCAGAAACGGGGGATCAGCTCAATGAGGATGCCATTTATTCCATCGTGGCCTGGGAAGACACGATTATCGATATTCTTCATTACAATGGTCAGCGCTCCAATGAAATTCAACAACCTCTGCTTTCCTTAATCATTGAAGCTTTTCGCCTCAAAGATGAACGGGAAAGTCTTGAGGAAAAGCAGCAATCCACCAATAAACCCAAACTTCAATTGCAACACGTTTCCACGGCTGGAAACAGCCTTGCCATCGAGATGGGGGCAAAGATAAAAATTGAGATCGAAGGGGTCGAGGCACCGTTGAGTTCAACCATGGTCGGCATGGTACCAAATCAATATCTGCTGATTACTGCGCCCAATCCCTCAGATATAGTGGACAAAGCAAGAGAGGAAGAGGATAAACTGGTGGTCAAATACCTCCATTTAGGCAGGCTCTGTATGTTTCGGACGAAGATACTGGATCAGATAGAATCTCCCAAAAATCTACTCTTCCTTGAATATCCACCAGTTATCCATTTTCACGAGCTGCGGCAGGCTAAGCGGACATCGATTTTTGTACCGGCTACATTGCTTTATGGTGGTGAAAGAGAGTTAAACGGCGTCCTCATCGATCTCAGCAGCCTGGGCTGCCTCTATGTTATCAAGGTAAGAGGAAACGGGTCTTTGCCTTTCTTTGACATTGAAACCCAAGTAGAATTACGTTGCCTCTTACCGGGCATAAGTGAGAATCAGGTTCTTAAAGGCAAGGTAAGAAACCTCAAAAAGAGCGCTACTGAATTGAGAATCGGTATTGAGTTTGAAGATCTAGGTGACGATCTCAAAGAAGCTATAGATAATTATGTTTTTTCTGTAGAAAGTGCCATCAAATAAAGACTCTCTAAAATCTAAGTTGTCTCTACTCAGTTCTTGTTGTTCTTTCTGCCAAAGCGTTTCTGACTGAAAAAATCCTTTATCGGATCAAATACGCCAATTACCTTTTTAGCTGTCTGGTATTTACCTTCAAATATTGCCTCGAGTGAAGTGAGCGGGTCATGATTCGGGTTTTTTAAATGGCTCCGCACTGCTTGGATCTTGCGAATGATTTCCTTTTCCGCTTTCAGCTTAAGTAGTGATTTCAGACGGATGATGTTTTCTTTGGCGATATCGTCCGAGATGTTGTTCTGGTATTTATTAAGTTTAAATTCAATGCGCTGTTCGGTTAATTCCTGTACCAATTTCTCGTAATCTTCACCAAGCCAGATGGTTTCCGGTACAAGATCACCAAAATGGGATACCCCGAGGATATCCTTCCCCTGTGACCAGTAGTTTATCAAGAAATCGGTTTCAAGACTGTTGTAATTCTGTTTCGGCATATACATTCTGCGCAGGTAGCGCAGCACTTTTTCTGTCTTCTTTTTATGACCGCCGATGATTACCGAGCCCCCGACCTCGTCTTTGGTGACTCCTTTGGTCCATGGTGCCCCGGTTATCCCAAAGTCATTATAGATCGGGATATGGAGGATGGCCGAAAGGGTATTCAACGCCAGAGCGTACCCCGCTGATGGTCCGCCCACGTTATACGAGGCAGAGAGCAGTTGATGGTGAATGGTGAGCTTGGAGAGGAACTCGCCAAGCAGCTTGGCCATGCTGATTTCCGGCTCAAGTGCCTGAAAATAATTTTTCACCAAAGTCAGGGCTTCCTGGGCTGATTGCTCGGTCATCTTAACTGCCATTTCCAATTGACCATCACCAGCTCCGGTGGCGGAAACCGCACCGGTGACTAAGACCTTTTCGGAGGTCAGGCCATAAGTCAGACTGGTGGCGATAGGCAGTAATACCCCCTCGACATCATTGGCGCCAACACCAACGATGAAACCCTTTTGCGGTTCCTGGCTTAACTCGGCTTCCAGGAAAGTGTCGAGCTCGACTTTTCCCTTGCGGATGGGGTTTTGGGAAGTCTCCTTGCGGACATTGCGCAGGTGAGATTGACAGAGAGGATAGCTCTCCTCATCGGTAACGCCGGAAAAGAGCTGCATGGCCTCCTCATAGTGATCAAGAAACGATTCTGGAGACTCTCGGAGAGCTCTCTGCAATTCGTGGCTTCCCCCTAGAGCTTCAAGAATACCACTAATTGTTTTGAGGTTGAAGGTAAGGAATTTCTTTCGCTTATCCTTTGAAATTGTCGAAATTTCTTTGAATTTGCGCAGAACGGTCAGCTCCGTAGTCCTCAGTGACAGCGCTTTTTCGACAAAGGCGGCATAGTCTGCGGGAGTATTGCATACCCCCTTGGCGGATTCTATGATTGCTTCGGCGGTAAGATCGGGAATTCTGGGGGTGCCCTCCAAAGCCGCACGGATAATGGCACCAATGTCTTTTTGACCAAGCTGTCCCGATATTTCCAGGACCTTAAGACGTTTCGAGCGGATAAGGGCAGGATCGAGGAGATCGAGCCGGTTGGTGGTTAAAACCGTGAACACCTTCGACAGTGGTTTTTCGCCATCAATGATGGAGAGGAATTTGTTGGTGAGTCTGTCCGATGGCGAGCCGCCGCCTGCGCTCCTGCGGGGAGCAAGGGAGTCACCTTCGTCAAAGAATACCATCGAAGGAGCGATCATCTTGGCGATATCGTATACCTTCACCAGATTGGCCACCGTGCCATCAATGGGATCAGAAGGAACATGGAGAGCACTTGGACTGGTGGAAATGTCATGAATTTTAGTGTTCTCACTCAACCAGGATCTCACCAGAAATGTTTTACCGCTGCCCGGAGGACCGTTGAGCACTACTCCTTTTTCTTCACTGACGTTGTAGTGCAGACAATTGTTGGCCATCTCCGAAAAGGTGTCCTTGATATCACCGATGTAGCCGCTCCAGGTCGCGGTGCGGTCAATATGGTTGACCACTTTGCTGAAAAGATCGCCGAAGGTGTTTTTGGCGACCAGTTCAAAGGCGTGCCGGACCAGTAGGGCATCATCGAGATATTCCGCCCGAAAATCCTCTTTGATGGAGATAAGGAAACCGACGAGTTTACGGACATAGGCGGGGGTCACCTTGAGTGCTCTTTCGGCAAATATGGCATAGAACTTCCCAACAGCTATCTGGAGGTCGCTTTCACTCAGCAGGGTCAGCTTGCCCTCCCTGCGGGTGGGGCCGCTATGAATGCGAACATTGTTGCGGCGCAGCTCAATGCGGATAATTTCGCGCAGATTGTTTTTCTTCATCCAGTATTCGGAGATATCGATGATGGTACCTTTTTCCACAAAACGTCGATAAATAGCGGAATCGAAAACCTCTGGCTTGTCAGAAGTGGCAATGAGCAAACAGTCTCTGCTGCCGCTGGTGATTTCATCAATTAATATATTGGAAGTGTCAACCAGGGTGCGCTGCTGTCGCTCTACACCGCCTGAGCCGGTGGATGACTCTGTTCTGGCAAAGGCGCTGTGTGCTTCTTCAAGGTGTCGTATACTGGTCTGCTGAGATGCGCCAAAAGCCTTTTTCAGGTAGTTTCCAGGCTCTCCCGAGAGTGCTGTCTGGTAGTCATTGGGCGTTATCCGGGTGTAATCAACCAGCAGATGCTGTTCGTCAAGTTGACTGAGGTTCTGGCTGATATGCCTTTTGAAGATATAGCGGATTATCGGAACCCTGGAGAGCATGTTGTAGCGCCGCAATTTTTTGCGACGTACTATCTCTGAGGCAAGCTCCGGGTCTACATCTTCGAGGGACTGCCAGAAAGGCAGGTTGGCCATGGTTTTTGACTTTTTCTGGGCAAGATCTACCTCCGGTTTGACTTCAGCTGAAAAGATTACTTTTTCAATGGCTTCGATAGCAGTTGCTGTCTTGCCACTGCCGCTGGTACCGGTAATCAGGATAAGCGGTGCTTTGGGTACATCCGGATCTGCTGAATATTCCTTGCGGATATGAGCTTTGTATACTTTTTCAAGCAGGTCACGGAATTCCTCAGGAATATGCACATCGACAAGATCCCTGTCCAGCATGGCGAGCAGCAGGGCACGATCCTTGTTACTTACCTCGCCTTCAAGGATATTGTTCCAGGCTTTTCTTGGGACGGTTTCGCCGGATAACTCGAAGCGCCTCTGCCAGTCCGTGAGAATACCGGGATCGCGCAATATCTCGAAGTTCTTTTCTTTATTGAGATTGAATGTTTTCCTGACAAGGCTTAAAAAACGATAGAGTAATCCGCTTGGCGGGTTGTATTGATTTAGCCTGGCCCGCATGAATTCCTTGGTATCGTAGGACCACGAATCAACGAGAGATTGAATTTGGGCAATACGCTTTTCAGGAAGGCAAATATACTCAACTTTTTTGGTATATCTCTTAGCCATCTCGGCCCTCCACAACCGCTAGACTTATCGACACATTGACAATTAGGGCACGCCTTAGTCTTGATCGCGCGCAATAAGAAGTTTGTTTTGCCAGCCAATCTTTGTATGTGCCTGATTCTCTATCTTGCATAATTTATAAGAACACCTCAATTTACTGATTCGGTTGCTTCTTCTTCAACAATCGGTTGTTCTTTGGCAGGAAGAGGCAGGGTAACGGGTGTTTCTAAACCGCTCTGAATTACGACGGTGTTCTGACCGGTCTGATTTTTCTCATAGGCATCGGCCCATTTCTGCTGCACTAAAAATTTGAGAAGCGCTCTGTCGGTGGAACCGTCTTTTCGGCCAATCTCTTTCTGCAGTCCACTGATTCCATCGAGATAGGCGGCGTAAAGCTTCTTTATCCTGCTGGCTTCCTGATCAGCGGCGTAATTCTCCGCTTCGGCAATGAGCTGGCGCCGCTTTTTCTCTTCCGAGGCCTCAACCAGTTTATCCCCAAAGCGCGTCTCCCGGAGGACGAAACTGACGACTTCTATACCGTATTTTTTTTCCAGTGAAGGACCGCCAACATTGATCGGTCGTGACTTCAAAGCTTGAAAAATTAATTCTTTTATCTTTTCACGTTCGCTGATGAGATTGTTGACGGGCTGTGCCTGAAGTATGTCTTTGACAATACCATCATAGTCTCCCTGGAGCAGTGTCATCGGATCGAGATTTTCAATGGCCCATTGATTGAGATCACGTATTCTGTAGGTGAGGAGACCGGAGGTCCAGAGGGCGACGTTTTCTTCCGAAATTATCCGCATTGGTTCTACCTGCCCGCCTGTGAACATGGTTTGGTTCATGAGGGTTACTTCCTGCTCGATTCTGGTAAAAAAGGGCAACCGCACGTGCCAGCCGATATCGGTTACCGCCTCTCGCTTTCCTCCCAGTTTCTCAAGCACAACCGCATAGTTTTTTTTCACTTTAAAGATTGTCTTGGTGGCATAAATTCCAGCGACGAGACCGTAGGCCAGTCCCAAAAGAAGGCAGGTGACCAGTATACGGCGTAAAATCTGAAGAATGAAGCCACGTTGTAACAATTTACCGGTGCTCTCTTCTCTCATGACAGCTCCTTGATAACGGGAATAGTATATAACTGTTGCTTCGAGACAAAATTGTTGTGACGGCGTTGCTGGCTTTACAAATATATAGAATGATCCTGGAGTGTTCTGGTGAACCCTCAAGAGAAATTGCGACCCTGAGGAAACAAATGATACTGCTCCAGGAAATCATCATTCAATCAACTGGCAACTGAGGCTGGATAAGGAGAAAGCGGAAAATCGCGGTGAACGATATCGAATCCCCTATCCTGAGCGTATCTAAAAAGATAAGCAGTGTCAAATTTCGAGGGGCGAATTTTTTACGATTAGACGGTAAAAACAATATCATATAATCAGAGCACCAACAGATTGCCAGCAAATTGGATAACCGGGAGGATCATCTTTGAGAGAAGTCCACTGAAGGCTAAAATAAGGATTATGATAAAACCATATCTCTCAAAGGATCCGTACGATCGAGCCAAATTGTCGGGTAGTATCCCCATGAGAATGCGGCTGCCGTCGAGTGGCGGAATTGGCAGAAAATTGAAAATGCAGAGTACCAGATTTATCCAGATGGATGCTTGAACCATTTGAAACAGAGGGACAACAACAGCCTCGACAAGAAGTGAAGGGGGGAGCATCTGGGCGAGCTGGAAGATCATTTTGGCAGCAATTGCACTGATGATCGCTAAAACCAGATTGGTCAGCGGTCCGGCCAAAGCAACCCAGAGCATATCTTTTTTCGGATTATTGAAATATGTGCCATTGACCGGTACAGGTTTCGCCCAGCCGATATTGATGAGAAAAAAAGCCAGGGTACCGATTGGATCAAGATGCTTGACGGGATTGAGCGTCAGTCTTCCCAAGGCTTTGGCCGTAGGGTCACCAAACCGATAGGCTACATAGCCGTGGGCATACTCGTGGAGCGTCAAAGCAAACAGTATTGGTGGAGC
>JASJDT010000168.1 GCA_030065655.1 Desulfocapsaceae bacterium
CGTTCAGCCTTGACCGTTTTTTCCGATATTTTCTGCCAGTTGGTGCCGGTGGGGCGTTTCTGACGATTCTCAAAGGCGAAGAACTCTTTGAGAATCGTCAGAAACGCCCCACCGGCACCAACTGGCAGAAAATATCGGAAAAAACGGTCAAGGCTGAACGGGCTAAGATGCCTGAACTTGCTGTTTCTGAACGAGTTGCCAACTATAATGAGATCGAGTTGGGTTTCAATGAGAGCCAGGCCATGGAAGAAGCCTCCCGCTGCGTGGATTGCGGTGGTTGCTGTGAATGTAAGCTTTGCGTAGATCAGTGCAAAGCTGAAGCCATCGACCATGACGACATCGATAAGCGCGAGGTTATCGAAGTTGGTTCCATAATCGTCGCCACCGGCTTCGATCCCATGGATCCGACCCCCATGAAACAATACGGCTACGGCAAATATGCCAATGTCTTCACCAACCTTGAATTCGAACGGCTCTCCAATGCTACAGGTCCAACCGCAGGTAAGCTTTTAAAACGCGATCTCAATGACCGTTTGAAATTCACCGAGCCACCCAAATCTGTAGCTATCCTTCACTGCATTGGCAGCCGTGACAAGAACTATCACGAGTACTGCTCCAGAACCTGCTGTATGTACGCCCTGAAGTATGCTCATTTGCTCAAAGACAAGTGTGGTCATGATACAGAGGTATATAACTTTTACATCGACATGCGCTGCTTCGGTAAGGGTTATGAGGAATTCTACAAGAAGGTACAGGAAGAAGGCGTACGCATGATCCGGGGTAAGGCCGGAACCATAACCGAAAAGGAAGACGGCATCCTCACCGTCAAGGCCGAGGATACTCTCTCAGGACGTATCGTCGAGGTTGATGTGGAAATGGCCATTCTCTGTACGGCCATGGAACCGCGCGATAACGCTGAAGATGTCATGCGGAAGTTTTCCATTGGTATCGGTCAGGACGGTTTCTTCCAGGAAGAGCATCCCAAACTCGCTCCAGTCTCCACACCTTCCAGTGGTGTCTTTTTAGCAGGTGCCTGCCAGGGACCAAAAGATATTCCCGACACGGTGGCCCAGGCTAAAGGTGCCGCTGCTGAGTGTCTGGCACTCTCCTCTGCCGGCGTGGTCGAAGTACCACCGATGATCTCCAGCATAGACCAGGATATCTGCGTAGGCTGTCAGCTCTGTATCGGCCTCTGCCCATACGGCGCTATCGAGTTTAACGAATTTGCCGGAGTGAGCGAAGTGAACTCAGCCATATGCAAGGGCTGCGGTAGTTGCTCGGGTGGTTGCCCGAGCGGTGCACCGAAGGTACGACACTTTACGGATAAACAGATTTTTGCTGAAATAGATGGAATTCTAATAAATTAACGAAGTAGAGAAGGAGTCCAAGATGAGTGAATTTGAACCGAAAATAGTATCCTTTTTTTGCAATTGGTGCACATTCACCGCTGCCGATCTCGCCGGTACTTCACGCCTGTCGTACCCGCCCAACATCAAGATCATCAGGGTTATGTGCAGTGGAATGGTAGATCCCAAATACGTTCTCAAGGCGTTTCTTAACGGAGCAGACGGTGTACTCATCGGTGGATGCTGGCCGGGTGACTGCCACTACATCAATGGCAACCTCAAGGCCAGGCGCCGGGTGGCTCTTTTGACCGAACTGCTCAGTCAATACGGCATTGGTCCCGATCGGCTCTGGTTGCGCTGGATTGCCGCCAGTGAAGGTACGATGCTCAAAGAAGTCGCCGACGAAATGACAGCGAAGCTAAAGGAGCTGGGTCCAAGCCCTTTGAATAAGACTGCGGCCAAGGTCGCTTGAGAAATGGAGATGCAACAATGTCTAAATTTACGAAAATAGCATTTAATAAAGGTGAGCTGAATACCCAGTTATCCCAGCTTTTCTCGGATATGCTGGAAAACAACGCGGTGGATGCTGTGCTTGCTCCCATGGCTCAACCGAAAAAGGGAGTTATGCAGACTCTGGTCACCTCGAAAGAGAACCTTGCCTCCATGGATCCCTTTGCTCCGGTTATGCCGGTCAACAGCGCCAAACTAGTCTCTTCCCTGACCTCAACCCCATCGGGAAAGAGAATAGCCATGGTGTTGCGGTCTTGTGAAGTACGCGCTCTCGTTGAACTGGTAAAACTCAAGCAGGCCAACCTCGAAGATACCCTGCTGATTGGCATGGATTGTCATGGCAGGTATGAAAACACCGATTTTCTCAAATTTCAGACCAAGGAGGGAACATCGGAAGGGTTTCTCGAAGGTGCCTTGAATGGCAAGACTGAAAGCGATGGTTTTGATGTCGCCGGCGCCTGTAAAATTTGTGAATATCCCGAAGCACCGAATGTTGATATTCGCCTGTGCACCATTGGCTCAGGCAACGGCACTCTCTATCTTGAAGCGGTGACCGAAAAAGGTGAAGAAGCTCTGACTAAGGCTGGCACCAAATTTGCCGACGGTCCAGGTGGTCGTGCAGATGCGGTGAAGAAACTGGCTGCTGCGCGCGCCGAGGCCCGTGATGCTGTATTTGCCTCCTATCGCGAAGAAACCGGTGACTTCAATGCACTCGACGATAAACTCTCAGCCTGCATTAACTGCTACAACTGCCGGGTTGCCTGTCCGGTGTGCTACTGCAAGGAGTGCGTATTTGTCACCGATACCTTCCGGCACAAAGGTGAACAGTTTATCAACTGGGCAAATAGCAAAGGCACCCTGAAAATGCCCACCGATACGAGTTTTTATCACTTGACCAGGATCACTCATATCGCAGCCTTCTGTGTCGGCTGCGGTCAGTGTACCTCAGCCTGCCCCAACGATATCGATGTCATGCCGATATTTAGAACATCGGCAGAAAAGGTGCAGGCTCGCTTTGAATACCTGGCTGGCAGATCCGTGGATGAACCCCAGCCGCTCAGTGTATTTGACAGCGATGAACTCATGGAAGTAACCGGTCAGGTTAAATAGGAGAGACATTATGTCAGAAAAGAAGCCGACAGGCAAAGTCCTCGTGGCGGGTGCCGGCATATCCGGAATCAAGGCGGCTATCGAGCTCGCTGAAACCGGATATCAGGTATTGCTCACCGATGCTTCCACGCAGGTAGGCGGTATACTGGCAAAACTTGACTACCAGTTTCCCACCGACCACTGCGGTATGTGTCGCATGCTGCCCATGGTAGGACGAGAGTATTCTTCCGAGTACTGTATGCGTAAAAGCCTTTATCACGAAAACATCGAGATCCTTCCTTTTACCGAAGTGGTCAACATTGAAGGTGATGCGGGCAACTATAAAGTCGAATTGAAGAAAAAGGCCCGCTATGTCAACCCGGATGTCTGTAATGAATTGGGCAAATGTATAGAGGCCTGCCCGGTTGAGGTGGATGACGAATTCAACCACGGTTTGACCAAGCGAAAGGCCATCTATAAATCCGTACCTCACAACGTTCCACAGCTCCTGCTTATCGATAAGCAATCCTGTACCGAGTGCGGAGAGTGTGTCAATGTCTGTTCTACCAATGCCATTGATCTCAACGCTCAGGATGAGGTGGAAAGCAGAGAGGTTCATTCCATTATTCTGGCCTCAGGCATCAAACTCTACAACCTCAGGGATTTCGAAGATGCCAAATCCTATGCCGTCTCTCCCGATGTCGTCTCTTCTCTGGCCTTTGAGCGGATGTTAAGCGGCACCGGTACCTATGAGGATGGCATGATCAAGCGGCCATCGGATGGAAAACCCGCGAAGAAAATTGCCTGGATCCAATGCATGGGGTCACGCAACCGGCGCCAGAACAGAGATTACTGTTCCTCCGTCTGCTGTATGTTTGCCTTGAAGGAAGCCGTACTCGCCAAGGAAAAAGGCGGACCGGATGTGGAAACCACCATTTTCTACATGGATATGCGGACTTTCGGTAAAAATTTTCAGCGCTACAAAGAAAATGCCGTGGAAGAACACGGTGTCAAGCTGATTCGCTGCCGGGTGCAGGAGGTGATTCGCAAGCCGGACGGCACTCTGCAGGTTCGTTATTTCGATCCACTCACCAACGAGTTCTTTTTCGAATATTATGATCTTGTGGTCCTGTCCACCGGCCAGGCTCCATTTGAAGATCACAAAAAGTGGGCCGGTCTTATTCATACTGATCTTGACCCTGCTGGACTCCTGACAACCGAACCCTACAGCAAGGTGAAACTTGCCGGCAAGGACGGTCTGTTCATGTGCGGATCTCTTATGGGACTGACCGATATCAGTGAAGCCATGTCCAGCGGCATCGCCGCTGCCGGTGAAGCGACTAATTTCCTCACCTCTCTGGATGTATCCAGAAAGTTTGGTGATGACACCCCTGAGCCTAAAACCAATGATCGCAGTGCTCCCAAGGTTGCTGTCCTGGTCTGTCAATGCGGGGAATTCGCTGGTGCAGAAGGACTTGACACGAAACTTCTGGAAACCGAGCTTAGGAAAGTCAAGGATGTTGAAGCAGTTCACATTGTGGAGTCGATGTGCTCTGCCGAGGGTGAGCAAGAAGCCTTGGAAGCCCTCAAAAAATCCGGCTGCAACCGGTTGTTGATCGGGGCATGCCAGCCATACATGTATCGCCGCAAACTCAAGGATGTAGCGAGGAAAGCTGGTTTTAACTCATCTCTGGTACAGGTTTTTGATATTCTCGGTGTCTCGCGACGCGGTCTTCATGAAGATGATAAAACCGCCTGGACCAGAAGAGCGATCAAAGAGATCAAATCGGACATCGCCAGCATGAAGGAAAAACCTGCGCTGCATGTCCAGTCGCAGCCAATCAATGAAACCGCCTTGGTAATCGGCGGCGGTATAAGCGGTATGCAATCCGCACTTTCCCTGGCCAATCGGGGAATTCCTGTTCATCTTGTTGAGAAATCGGCTGAGTTGGGTGGGTTTGCCGGCAACTCCATCGCCTCGACCATCGATGGTCTGGCTCCCATGGAGATGGCCAAGGACATGAAGCTTAGAGTCTTCGAGCATAAGAAAATAGATGTTCACCTCAACGCTCAGGTCGAACAAACCGAGGGAACCCTCGGCTCTTTCGAGTCCAAGATCGTTTATAACGGCAACGGTGAAGAAACCAAACCCATCTACCTCCATCACGGCGCCACCATCATGGCTACAGGTGGTCATGAAGGGAAAACCGACGAATACGGGTACGGCCAGGCCGACAATATCATGACCCAGTTTGAGTTCAAACAGGGACTGGAAAGCGGTGAAATCGATTTGAGCGAGACCGAAAACGTGGTCATGATCCAATGCGTAGGCTCAAGGGAAAAAGGCAAGCGGGAGTACTGCAGCCGGATCTGCTGCATGTGGGCAATGGCCAATGCCCTGAAAATCAAAGAGAAAAATCCGGATACCAGGGTCTTTGTGCTCTACCGCGACGTCATGACCTACGGCTTTCTCGAGCAATATTACACTAAGGCGCGTCTGGCCGGGGTTATCTTCGTCAGCTATGACCTTGAGAACAGGCCCGAAGTGGAAATCGTGGAAGGAAAACCTGTGGTCAAATTCACCGAGAGTGTGCTTGACAGACCTCTTGAGGTATCCCCAGAATACCTCATTCTCTCAACAGGGGTCGATCCCGAACCGAGCAACAAGGATATCGCAGAAACCTTCAAAGTTGACTTGAACAGGGATGGTTTCTTTATGGAGGCCGATTCGAAATGGCGTCCGGTCGAATTCCAGCAGATGGGCACGTTTCTCTCTGGTGTAGCCCATTCGCCAATGCCTCTGCCCGATGTCATTATGCAGGCCGAAGCCGCTGCCCAGAAAACCTTCACCTATCTCTCCGGTGGTGAGATCCAGACCGCGCGGGTCACATCTTCTGTCAAGGATGCGCTCTGTGTAAGGTGCCAGCGCTGCATCGTTGTCTGTCCGTTTGAAGCGCGTTCCTATAATGAGATGGAACATCGAATCGATATTGACCCCTCGGCATGTCAAGGTTGTGGCATGTGCGCTGTGGCCTGCCGCAACAACGCAGCCGAAGTTTCCGGTTGGAGCGACAGGCAGCTGATGTCGGTAATCGACGAGAAACTCTCTGATGACATTGAACTTTCCACAACATAATAGAGGTTGATCATGGATTTACAAACTGAAGCTGTAAAAGATCTGTGGAAGGATGTTGATAGGCTGGGTGACCTGCTCCATTGTTTCAACTGCAGTACCTGCCTCTCCGGTTGCCCGGCATCCTACGGTGACCCACCCCTTCTTGTCCGAAACCTGGCAAGGAAGGTGCTCTACGGTCTCGAAGAAGAGCTGTTCGAGGAAGACACTCCCTGGGCCTGCGTTTCCTGCTCTAAATGCGAAGAGATGTGTCCCATGGATGTCAAACCCTTTGAACTGATCCTGCATATCCGTCAGTGGCAATCCACCAACGATGAAACCAGGGTTCCGCCTTCAATTACGGAGATATACCGAAGAGGTTATACTCAGGCGGTTGCCACCAACGATGAACTGCGTGCAGAACTCGGTCTCAAGCCGTTACCAACCATCAACAAGAACGAAGAACAGCTCAAGCTTTTTCAGGAGATGCTCATGAAGACTCCTGTCGTTGCCGCCAACGATTATATGTTTGGGTAACTGCAACACTAACCCACAGTAAAAAGAGGAACAAAAAATGGAATTTTGTCTATTCTTGGGTTGTAACACCCCGGCAGTACGACCAGATGTCGAACGCGCCATCAGGGCTACCATGGAAGAGCTTGGTGTTGATCTCATAGATACCGATAACTACGTCTGTTGCCCGGCCTTTGGCTCTTTTCCCTCAACGGATGAGGAATCCTGGCTCGCTACCAGCGGCTGGAACCTTTCGCTTGCTGAAGAAAAGCAGCGTGATATTCTGGTACAATGTGGCTCCTGCTACAGCTCACTACGGATGGGGCGTGAACACCTCATGCACGATAAGAAAATGCAGAAGCGGATAAACGAGTTACTTGAGCCGACCGGCAGAAGCGTGCAGGGTGGTTCCAAAATCCGGCATGTGACCGAAGTACTGTATCGAGAAATCACCCCTGCAAAGATTGCTGAAAAGGTTACCCACAGCCTGGAAGGGCTGCACGGCATCGTTCAGTATCCCTGCCATACCCTTTTTCCCAGCGAGGTTGTGGGCTTTGAGGATTCACCACGTGAGCCCAAAGGCATGCGCGAGCTCGTCGAAGCTCTGGGGGCAACTGTTGATTCATACAGCCTGGAGAGGCAATGCTGCGGTGGAGCGGGCGGGTTCATGAAGTCCACTCCGGAACAGGCCATTCAATTTGCTAAAAACAAATTTGATGCTATCCTGGAAGAAACCAAAGCCGATTTTATCGCGGTTTCCTGCATCACCTGTTTGATGCACATGGAAAACGTGCAGAACACCATTAATAAGCAGATTGGTGAAGAAAAATACAAGATCCCTGTATTTGACTACAACCAGCTCCTGGCACTCTGCATGGGCAAGGATCCCAAGGAAGTCTCGGCAATAACCAATATGCCGCGGGATGCCATCCATGATCATATTGCCAAGGTGGCTGCATGATCTAATAACCAGCGGTTATCTGCGAACCATCACTACCCCGAATATTCACATTCAGGGTAGTGATTTTAACACAGGGAGGAAATATGAATTTCGGATCAGTTGATGAAATTCTGGAATTTGCCATTGGCAAAGAAAAAGAGGCCGTGGCCTTCTATACAGATCTTCGTGACAAGGAGTCCACAAAATCCTTAAAGGATACCTTTAGAGAGCTGGCCCAGGAAGAGGCAAAGCATGTCAAAATGCTTACCGGACTGAGTAAGAATAAGGCGGCTATTGACTCCTATGAAGAGCGGCAGATCGCCGATCTCAAAATCAGCGACTACCTCACCGAAAAGGAATATGAGGAAGGCATGCCCATGGAGGATATCATCACCCTGGCCATGAAACGCGAAGAAATGGCTGTTAAATTGTACCGGGATCTCGCCGGTAAGACCGATGATGGTGAAACCCAGAAACTCTTCAACCTGCTGGTTCAGGAAGAATCGGAACACAAGCTCACTTTCGAGAAGATGTACGACGATTACCTCGAAAGCCAGGGCGGCTGATCCTGCGCCAAGAGTATGTCGTAAATTCTCTTATATTGACTGCCTGAGGAGATAGTTGCCGTTCCGGCGAGTGGCAACTATCTCCATAATATTGACGGGCTGTTGCTTCTTCTCTTCTTATTGCTTCATTATTGTTCCACATTATTCCAATAACTCATCACCATCCTTCCAATATTTACCACTCTCTGACCTAGACTGCTTCATGGTCATCATGCGCAGTAGGAAAAGCAAAATATTCTTCTTGCCCTGAACATCGATCAAGCGTACA
>JASJDT010000169.1 GCA_030065655.1 Desulfocapsaceae bacterium
AGCTGCCAATCATCTGCCATGGATAAGCCAAATGCCTGGGGAGCAAATAGCATCATAACGAATACTAACAGCACTATAAATTTTCTCATTTTATCCCCCTTTGCGACCCCGCCATCTTCCCCTTATACTTGCTAGGCTCCCTTTAGAAGATGCAGGACCACTTCGTGCTCACGAAATCGACCATCAAGTCATTTCCGTGATTTTCGCGGCCACCTCGATTTGGCTCGGCTATGCTATCGATCAAATAAAATGAGGATATTTAATTGTACGAAAAAACTAACCGCCAAGTCAATGTTGCAGGGTGTAAAATGTAGTATTACGCTTCTTTCTCCAAACAATGGAAGTGTTCTGACAATTGTCATAGATCATTTGTTCCACAAGAACTGCAATAGTGGGAAAAAGGACCTTTTGGGAGTCAACTTTACATTGTTGTTGCATGGGGCTGGATTATGAGAAGTGTAGTCAGTGCATAACACTTTGACCCCCAAATTAGTGTAAGCCGAAAAGCAAGATAAGTATCGCAAGAGACGACAGGATAGGAATAGAAATAGCTAGCCAGCGCCCCCAGCCTTTGCAGTGTACTATCGCAAAACCTATGGTAACAAGGGTTGTTGGCAAGATGCCCATGCCATAGGATAGGCTCAAGGCGGCCTTCCCTGCTACTATCGCCTGCCAGGGAACAATTCCTGCCACAGCAATGGCAATACCAAATTTAAAAGAACTCGCTGATGCAGATCTAAGAATACTGGGATTCAGTTTACTTGCCACTGCAAGTACCAGGTAGATAAAGCTTTGCACTGTTAGAAAGGCGGCAAACAGTGGACCAGCTAAAATGACTTGGCTCAGTGTTTGATAAGCGTAACCATAGGCTAACCAAGCCCACGTGAGGGCAAGGCTAAGTTGCAAAACGACTGGATATCGAACCAACCAGATAACCTGCACCAAGAGCAACAACCAAAAACACCATTGCATAAACGCGTATTGCTGAAGGTAGCTTTGGTGCAGTGCCTCATACACTTCCGGGGAAAGCATCAGCAAATCATTCAGCCGATAATCGAGCAAAGTTTGCCAGTCCATGGTTACAGATCTACAACATACTTCAGTAAGCGTTGCCTCTCCTCTTCTACCAACAAACGACCACGCACCGCTCCCATATTTTCTCTCATATGCTCAAGCTTAGAGGTTGCCGGGATGGCAACGGTGACAGCGGGATGGGAAACGATATACTTCAGTGCTAGCTCTGGCCAGTTGTTGCAAGCAAGTTCTTGGTGCCATTCTGGTAATGGTTGTTTCTTTAGGTGTCGGATAAGTCTTCCGCCTCCGAATGGTCGATTGACGATGATTGCGATTTGTTTTTCTCTAGCCAGCGGCAGAAGCCTGTTTTCAACATCTCGATTGGCCAGATTATAGGTGAATTGTACAAAGTCCAGGTCGTACTGCTCCATCAGCCGCGCAAGCGCTGCATGTCTTCGACCATGCGATGTAGTAATTCCCAGATAGCGAATTTTGCCCTCTTTCTTCAACTCCTGCAGAAATGGCAAGTGGTCCTGCCAATTTACCAAATTATGGACCTGTTGCAGCTCAAAATCTGAAAGGCCCCAGAGGGATTGGGATTCTTTAAACTGCTCCTTACCTTCAGCGGCATCACTGGTCCATGTTTTTGTGGCGGCGAAAACCTCTTCCTGGGCAGCAAGTTTATTGATTGCATAGCCCAAGACCTCTTCCGAAGAGCCATACATGGGTGATGAATCGATCACCGTGCCCCCGGCATTCAAAAAAGCTTTGAGTACTTCTGTTCGTTGATCGCGAAGTGATTTTATCTTACCAACGTTAAAGGTGATCCAGGTTCCCATGCCAATCACCGGGATCATTTCTCTCGTGCTTGGAATTTTCTTTTTAAGAATTGGCGCTATTGCTTCTTTTGCCTGTAGGCTATAGCTTAAATTGAATGGATTAAATAAAATCGCAATTCCTGCACAACTGAGCTTGCCAATAAACGTTCGCCGCTGCATATAAAAACTCCCTGGCGATTTTTAGAGAAGTAAATACGGATGTTTTTCATGCCAAAACCGTAGTGACGAGCCATGCGCATGTCAAAAGAAGACTCTTAGCGATCCCAGACGGAGATAGTGGAAAACCTCGGAGACACATTACCAGTTCTTCATGGGTCCTCAGGTGCTGCAGCCAACACTTCGTGATTTTCTGTCACATTAATAATTTTTTTCTATACAGCATTTTTTGATCTTTTCCTTAACCACTGCATTCAAATTTCAAATAATTATCATTATCTAAAAATTTTTCAGCACGTCATGGCAACATTTTCCAACAACATAGCGCCGTGAAATATTCGCTACAAAATGTCTTGCTCGGCAATAAAATTGCTTCCTCGCCTTGCTATCCATATTTCTTGGTGATAGCATAATTTCGGTTATTAATTAAATGGCGACACTCAGGGGATAAGAAAACAAGAATGCAGGGGAGCAATTTATGGAAAATAAAAGTCGTGGTGGATTTATCGCAAATATGTCACTTGGTCGAAAACTATTATTGGCCTTTCTCGGAGTCGGTGTTTTACCATTTTTAATTCTTGGTATTATTGCCATCGTTAAATCCAGCGGTGCCCTGTCACATGCTTCATTTAATGAACTCACTATGGTTCGAGAAATTAAAAAAACTCAGATCCAACGTTTTTTTGATGAACGTCAAGGTGATATGGGAGTTTTGGTTGAAATCGTTGAGCACCTTACCGAAGCGGCCGAAAAAAAACTTGAAACGGTTCAACAGTTAAAGAAATCCCAGATCGAGGATTACTTCTCCACCATGACAGGTGAGCTCAAAGCATTACGGGGTGATTCTGCTATTCAGGAAGCCCTTGTTGATTTTTATAATGCATTCGAAAACTCCGGAGGGAGGGTGCTCACTCCGTTATACGAGGCAAATGCCAGGACATTTGATCCTAGAATGAAAAGCATTATGGAGGAATACGGCTGGTACGACATATTTCTCATCCACAAGAATGGCAGCATCATATATACCGTGGAGCGTGAGCCGGATCTTGGCCAGATTATTGGCAAAGATGAAATTACCGACTCGGGTCTGGGAAGACTGTTCCAACGTGCCAAACAAGGCAATCCTGACGAAGTTTTTGTAGTTGATTTTGAACCTTATGCACCTTCAAACGGTCAACAGGCTGCCTTCATGATGACCGGTGTGAAGGACTACACTGGGGATGTAATCGGCTTCCTCGCCTTCCAAATACCAATCGATAAAACCAATGCAATAGTCCAACAACACGTCGGTATGGGTAAAACCGGTGAAACTTATCTCGTAGGAGAGACTAACGAAAAGATCTCCTTCCGCAGTGACCTAAAAACCTTGGGTGACGGTAAATATGTGGTAGGCTATGAAATCTCGACTCCATATATAGAAAAAGCCATTGCCGGAGAAACAGACATTGACGTATTTACCGACAGTGCCGGTAAACTTGTCCTGGTAGCCTACGAACCACTTGATATCAATGGAATGAAGTGGGCGTGTATTACCAAGATCGACCTGGAGGAGGTGCTCGCTTCCAAGGCCGAAGGTAAAGAAAAAGATTTCTTCGGAGAGTATATTGAAAAATATGGTTATTATGACCTTTTTCTCATCCATCCACAAGGAGAGGTATTTTACTCTGTTACCAGGGAAGCTGACTATGGCACCAATATGGTGAACGGCAAATATGCTGATTCTGGTCTGGGACAACTGGTTCGCAAAGTTCTGCAAACCAAAACCTATGGTTTAGCTGATTTTTCCAGATATGCGCCGAGCAACAATGATCCTGCAGCTTTCATTGCTCAACCTGTTATGCATAAAGGTAAGGTGGAGGTGATTGTAGCGCTGCAGTTATCCCTCGATGCCATCAATGCCATCATGACCCAAAGAGAGGGCATGGGAGAGACGGGGGAGACCTATCTCTGCGGTGAAGATCTGTTAATGCGCTCTGACAGTTATCTTGATCCTCAAAACCATACGGTTAAAGCTTCTTTTGCTAATCCGGCAAAAGGCAAGGTGGATACCGTCGCAGTCAGAGAGGCACTGGCAGGCAAGTCCAGTACAAATATTATCAAGGATTACAACGGTAATAATGTGCTCAGTGCCTATGCACCACTCGATATCGGTGACCTGCACTGGGCTATCATTGCTGAAATCGATGAAAGCGAGGCTTTCTCTGCGGTAACCGCTCTGGAATGGATAATGCTGGTTATTGGCTTGGTAGGTACTGCCATCATCGTTGGTTTTGCCATGCTCCTCACCGGTGCCATTGTAAAACCTGTGAAAAATGTGGTAAGCAACCTTACCGAACTCGCTCAAGGTGAAGGTGATCTGACCGCCAGACTGGAAGTAAAAAGCGGTGATGAAATTGGTGAGCTGGCATTGCGGTTCAATCAATTCGTTGAGAAAATGCAGGAGATGATCCGCGATATCACAGCCGGTGTAAATACCTTATCCTCTTCTTCTACAGAACTCTCGGCCATCTCGGAACAGCTCTCGTCTTCTGCTGAATCAACATCCGGCAATGCTGCAACAGTTGCAACCGCAGTAGAAGAGATGTCCAGCAATATGCAAGGTGTTTCTGCCGCCATGGAGCAGTCGACCACCAACACCACGATGGTAGCTACCGCATCCGAAGAAATGACTGCGACAATTAGTGAAATAGCGCAAAACGCCGAGAGTGCGAGATCTGTCTCTTCAAAGGCGGTAGAGCAAGCAGGAACGACCTCCGAGAAAATGGTAGCGCTCGGCGAAGCTGCTCAAGCTATTGGCAAAGTAACCGAAGCAATTACAGAAATTTCCGAACAGACGAACCTCCTTGCTCTTAATGCGACAATTGAAGCTGCCAGGGCTGGTGAGGCCGGAAAAGGATTTGCTGTAGTTGCCAATGAAATAAAGGAACTTGCTAAACAGACTGCTGAATCAACTCTTTCAATCCGTACCCAGATAAGTGGTATTCAGCAATCTACAGATTCATCTGTGAAAGAAATACAAGACATCACCAAGGTTATTAATGATGTAAATGAAATTATCGCGACCATTGCAACGGCAGTTGAAGAACAGACAGCGGCAACTCAAGAGATTTCCAATAATATTGCCCAGGCATCGCAGGGAATTGCGGAAGTAAATGAAAATGTTGCCCAAAGTTCTGCAGTGGCCTCCGATATTTCCAGAGAAATTGCCTTGGTAAATACATCCTCTCAGGAGATGAACCAATCCAGCTCTCAAGTTCGGGAAAGTGCTTCCGAGCTTTCACAACTTGCTGAACAACTCAATGAAATGGTGGGAAGATTTAAAGTGTAGACCTTCCTACTGAAAAAGATAAACACATCAAATATCCCCCTGTCTCATAAATAGAGACAGGGGGGATTAGTTTTTCAAATCAAAGTAGAAGATCTTTTTACAGGCTACACGTCTGAGAAAAGTAGGTAATACATCATTACCTGTAAGGTTTCGTCACACTCTCCCGTTAATTCTATCACGCGCTCATCAATAACCGGTAAGCCATTATGCTGCTTCCGCCATTGCGGTATATGTCAACCTGAGGCATCCTTCGGAGCACCAAGAATTCTTACTTCGCGCTGCGGGAATGGGATTTCGATATCATTATCTCTCAATGCCTGCCAGATCATCAGCAGCAGGTCGGCACCCACCCGGTTGACGCCGTCATCAATACCCTCCATCCAGAATTCAACGAGAATATCAACACCGGAATCGCCAAATCCGCTTATTTCGGCATCGGCAAGTTCTTCGATGGGAGTATTGGGTTCGTTGATGACCTGGGGATGTGAGCGCACAACCTCTTTGATAATATCAAGCATCTTCGGGATATCTGTTTTATAAGCCACCTGAAACTCTATGGAATACCGCTGTTTTCTATTGTTGTGGGTCCAGTTGACAAAGCGCGTGGTGATAAATTGTTCGTTTGGAACCATGATATCTTTGCCGGTGTAGGTTTCCAGAAGCGTGGAGCGCATATTCATCTTGACAATAGTGCCCGACTGGCCGTCGTCAAGCTCAATATAGTCGCCTACCTTGAGAGAACCATCCAGGATAATGATCAATCCTGAGATAAAGTTGGAGGCGATGGCTTGAAGACCAAAGCCCAGCCCAACACCCAACGCACCACCGAAGACAGCCAGAGCAGTAAGGTTGATCCCCATTATCTGAAGAAGCAGAATGAAGAGAAAGGCGAACAAAAATACTTGAAACAGTTGTGCAAAAACTTCGCGTGTACCGATATCGAGGCGTTCCTGACGGCGGATGATCTGCTGACCGGCATTATTTGAAAATCGACCCAGCCAGAAAAGCAGTGAACCAAATACTACGGCTCGTGCCAACCCGTAGGCGGAAATACGGATATTACCAATTTCCAAATCGAAGCGGTCAAGGTAAACCGTGACATTATCTAGCCAGCCGAAGGCAAACAGCACGGCAATTGGCACAATGAACCATTTGAAGACGAACTCGAGAAACGGATTGTTTACATAGTGAACAATGACTGAATAAAACAGGAAGATGATAGCAAGACTCTGACCGAGCCTGGCCAACCAACTATGCTGTACTGTATATTCGCTGAGTTCGACTGCAATGCCTAAAAATAAAATTATGAGCAGGGGGGCGAGAAAAAATCCGAGATTGTTAAGAAGTTTTTTAAAAGGCAGCCAGGGGCCTGAAACTGGAGGATTGGCAAGCACCGGTGAATATTTCTTTAAAAATGCAGACAATGTATAGGCAATGAGAATCGCCACACACATAAACCCAAGTTGAACATAGAATTGAGGGCCGCTGGCCGATTCCAGAAGTAATGTCAAGTATCGATCAAAATATGTTTTAAGAGTCGTTATGTCCATAGCGTTTTTGACCCCCTGAGACCGAGATATTCATAAAAACTACTGCTCCTGTAACTCCAGATGAAAGGATATCTTCTGGTAAGCCCACTCCCCTTTGTTAAATCTCTGCCAATCAGCAATCTGTTCCGGCAGCCTATCTTTTTCCAGCAGTCCTTTCAAGTAATTTTGCGTTGCCCAAAGTTTTACCCCCGAGACCCATGGTATACGACTGACCTTTCACTACGGCAGCTCTTGAGTTTTTAATATCGACAACCGGTTAGTCGCATTCCTTGGCAAATTGGTTTACCAGAAACCAAACTTATGATGAAATAGCAGTGTTCCAATTCCTTGATGCATTAAAAGGCTTGAGTCTATTCCTATCATTGAGGTAGTCTGTATCTGCTACTTATAAAATAGTGATGAATTTGAATCTAAGGATGTTCCATGAAAGAAAAGGCAAAATACGACAAGAATGCCTTCGAAATGCTGGGTGGAGTTGAAGGTGCCAGGGCGCTTGCAGACTGTTTTTATGACACAATGGCTAGTATGCCTGAGGCACAAAATATTCGTGCTATGCATCCAAACGATTTAGTGCCGACGTGTGAGAAGTTTGCCCTTTTCCTCTGTGGCTGGCTGGGAGGACCTCCCCTCTATAAAGAAAAATACGGTCCACTCGATCTCACCGGTCTGCATGCTCTTTTTAAGATTGGCGAGGCTGAAAAAAATATGTGGCTCTTATGCATGGAACAGGCACTTGAAAAACAGATGATTGATGATGAGTTGAAAAATTATCTCCTGGAGCGTTTTCGAATTCCAGCTGAGAAAATCCATAATTGGTGCCAACAGCAGAAGCTGCAACCTGTTGGGCCGACAAGCCAATTGAAAGGATAATCTAGGTTAGAAATAAAGACGCCTTCTTGGCCGCAGCCTTGATATCGATACCCTGGCTGCACTGCACGACGCACCCGGCACAGGTGAGACAGCGAGAAATGTTGGCACGAGTTTTTACCGCATTGCTGCTGGCAAGATCATAATCTCCATAGCCTTCGGCATACATCGTGACACGAACCGCATCCAGACCGCCAGTTTGGAATAAGCATTGTTCGACGCATTGGGAACAGAAAGCACAGGCCTTACCTGTAAGCGCTTTTTTATAGGATTCAAGATTCAGATAATCGGCCAGGTCGCCTTCCTTATTCACCGCCCCACAGTTCTCATCGATCATATTGCGACTCAACATTCCCGGGACAGCAAGGTGTATCCCTGGCTTCTCAAGCACAAACCGCAACGCCGCCTGATGCGGAGTATACTCAGGCCATGCACTATCTTCATACCCGCCATTTTGGGTTTTCATGGCGATAATACCAACGCCTGCCGCTGCTGCCTGTTCAATTATGACAAACAGCTTCTGTGGTGAGCGAAAATTAACCGCAACCAGAACCGCATCATAGAAGCCATC
>JASJDT010000170.1 GCA_030065655.1 Desulfocapsaceae bacterium
TCAAGGATTACGGTCGAAATTTTTTAAAGACTCATGTCAATAGCGGTGTTTCAAGGATTACGGTCGAAATTTTTTAAAGACTCATGTCAATAGCGGTGTTATCGCCGTACTCTATATTGGTGGCGCTTTATTGGCAGCCACCTATACTACTGTTAGTATTGATGCGACCAGGAATGGGCCGCGCGAGTTTGTTCTGGCGTCCCTGGCCTTTCCAGATAAACGCGAGAAGGGTACTACCAGCCCGGAGAAAATACGTGATATTCATATGTGGATTAACCCCTTTGCCCCTGATCATCTGCTCTCGGTAAAAGGGTATCTTCCTCAGACTATAAAAGTAGAACCTTTCTTCGGAGCCATGGTAGTACCGGATAGAGATCTCATTGCCACTCCGACCATACTCTTTCGTCCCGATTTTAGGGGAAGTGTTATTCTGCGCAGTGGCGGCTGGTTCCAGCTCTATAAAAAAACAGATGACGGCTTTACCATGATTATCGAGGATCAGGGCCAAAATGCCAGATATGTAGGTCCCCAACGCAACCAGCCCCGTGAACTATGGAACGACTGGCAGTTGGAGATGGCGGCCCTGGGTATCCAGAAGCAGGTGACGGCCATGCTCATGCGTTTATGGCGTCAACCAAGTCCACTGCAAACTGAGCCCTTTGGTCCCAATGAAATATTGTGCGGTTTGATCATAAATGGCACCAAAGAAAAATATGTATCCGGCGTAGTCACAAAAGTTACCAGAGATGAGTATATCGATCTATCCATGGGAGGTGAGCTGAACTATGACCAGGAAACTGCTGATAGCGATGATCCCGGCGCTGCTCTGTGTGCTTTACTTGACCCAGGTGCGGGCTGAACCGGAGAAAAGAATTCGGGTAGAGCTTCAACTCGGTGAATTGTATGCCATAGCTCTTGGCAATGACGATTCTGCCAAGGCTAAACAACTGGCTGAAGCTGCTCTTGTCGAAACGCTCGGTGAAAAGGTAAAGTATTTCACGTTTGTACCTTCCTCTGAGCAGGGAAATCATACCCTGACCTTCCGTATAGATAATCCGAGCCAGGGCCAGGGAGACTTTGAAAGCGGCATCAGTCTCTATGACTACTATGTATTTCTCGAGTTCAAGGAAAACAATAGTGATATAAAGCATAGCATTTTTTGGCTTTTCCGGGATGCCGCTTCAAGCCTCAACGGCGCGGACACCCCTGAAACCATAGCAGAAAAACTCAGCAATGATATCCGCACGCAGCAGTACCATGAAAAAATAATCAGAAATATGTTGAGTAGGGTCAGCTTTACCGAGAAAGCACACTTCACATTTGACGAAGCCAAAGGTTGGATTATCGAGCATTCACGCCATTCCCTCTGTATGGCCCAGGACAGCGAAGTCATGGTCAGAAGTATTGTTCCACAGGGTGGATTCGAAGAGAGTTACGAGGCAGAGGTCAAGCGCCGTCAGTCAGGAGACGAGGCCTCCACATTTGCCAAGGCAGTAAAGGATGTGGAGGAGTTAATGACAAACCCGCAGAATGTACAGGTCGTTGCGGTGTATGTCATCAATTATGAAGCTCAATGTGAAGCTCCATTGCTGGAATCATCGCCGGAGATGGTGTCATTCTCCGAAGGAGGTGTACAATGAAGATCATATCTTGTCATCTCATCAGTATCATCGTCCTGTTCTTTACAATTCTCTTCATATCTGCTGCCATCGAGGCATCGGCCTACGAACAAATGTTGCAGCAACAGGTTCGCCAAGGAGATTGGAATGCTGTGAAAATGACCTTGCAAAGGGCAGAACAACGCTGCAAAAATCAACAGGATGCAAATGGTTGCCTTGCCAAAGTTACTTTTTCAGGGGCCTGGGCTTATTCAAGACGGGCAGAGGATGATTCCTCTAATCGGACAGCCTATTTGCAGCGGGCCCGTGATGGATATCTTGAGATACTCAAACAGCACCCGAAACACATGGCGACGATTGATAATCTGCTGCTGGTCCTGGAGCAGTTGGGTGATCGGCAACAGCTTGAACGTATGCTGAAACTTCTTAGAAGCCTTGACGACGACAGCAGGTTCATCAAGGCGACCTTGATAGTTGCTGACCTGTACCGGGATGATGGAAATATAGAACGGGCATTCGGTTACTATTGGCGGGCTTTTGCAACGGAGCCGAGCCAACGTGCCTTGAATGGCCTGCAGATCACCTTCAAGCAGGCCCCGACTGCCGAAAAAGCCAAGCATATGCTGACGCTGGCTGAGAAAACGGAAAATATCGCCAGAAGTCGGCAATTATATGCATTCCTCCTCAATTTTCGCAATACTTTAGAACAACGACAATGGGAAACCGCAGCAATTGAATGGCTTGCCCTATTAGGAAAGGAGCGTTTACTCACTGCGGATGTGATCAAAAAAGATATAGATTTAGAGCTTAATCCTGAATTTCTTGAACTTAACCGTCGTCTACAGGATCCTTATCTGGGATTGTCATCCAGTAATCTGAAAATTGGCGATATGACCCTGGTTGATTACAGAAGGGAAGGGTGGTGGCATCAGAGTCTGCCGCGTACCTGGGCATTTACCATTGCAGCCTGGAGTCAAGGCCACTACCGCTTGGTAAGAAAAGACATTAAGGGTGCCAACTCGATTTGGAAGGCAGCCCTGCAGTTTGCGCCGCCATCCTATAGCTATAATCAGGAACTTAAAGGTCGTTGGGCTGTCAGCCTGGAATTGTTGACCGATTTAGCCCGCATCCAGAGACTCTACAAATCAGAGATTGACCCGGATGGTAGGACTTTTGCCAATATCGAGCGATCCTTATTTTACAGTAAAGCCCAAGCCTATCGGGTCAATGATTTGCAGGCAATCCAGCGGCATCATACCATGATGGGTAAAATGTATGCGGACCTTGGATTGTTCTCCGAGAGCAAAACCGGGGTGCGCAGTGCTGAGTTTCAGTTGAGCCATGCCATCAAAACGGCTGAGAAACGTAGCGTCCAAACTAAAAAAGCCGATCCTCAACCTCAATTGGCCAAATTACTGGCCGACGGCTACTCCTGCAGTCTGCCCGGTCAGAAGGCAGGTTGCCAGAAAAAGTCGACAAAGGCGCAGCAATTCTACCTGCAGGCGACAGAGGACTATCTGAAGCTGGACGCAGTTCAGCCGGCTAGCCGAACTTTTCAGAAGATAAATGTCACTCCCCAGACAGAAACCAAGACAAAGCAGTTAAAAACGCTAATCGACCTTCGCGGTAGCCTGACGGATGACTACCTGCAGAAAGGCAAAACACATCCTGATGTTGTTACCAAAAAGAAAGAAATTGCCAACCAGTGGCAGGTGCTTGGGGAATCGGCAAAGGCGAGAGAGATAACCGAGGAGGTACGTAAAGTCGAAAGTACGAAGGTTGATAAAACCAAAGTTTATGAGAAAGTTGAGAAGTCCGATCAATCACAAAAGGTTATCGAGCAGCCCACAGATAAAACCAGGATCTATAAGCAGATAGAAACGGATAAATTGGATACTAGACAGAATTTACAGTTAAAGCAGGTGCAACCCATTGAGTTGGAACGGAAGAAATAGCCCTATTTGAAGCACCAATATAGGAGAAAGTTCATGTTGCTGAGCGGCTTTAAACTGGAAATCTTCAAATCCCATTGCGATTCCCAGGCGAAAGGAGTGCATTGCTTTGCTCATCTGAATGATGACATAAGCGAGGCACTGCCTTACCTCAATACCGTTTTGGGAGCATCCGTTTATATAACGGAGCCACCCTCACTCATGCTGCAAGTCCACGGCAAGCTTATTACTCTGGAGTCCAGAAAGATTGCAGTCAATGCATTGAAAGACAGGGCTGAAGCGGAAAAAATTGTTGCCTGGTTGCAGCGTGAGATTAATGACGCCTGGAGATCGCGCCACGAGATAGAGCCGAGTACTGAGGCTCTGGGCAAACCGGTCTTACTGGAGGTTTTGAAACGTTTGCCTAGGACTAATTGCCGCCAGTGTGGGGAAGCAACATGTATGGTTTTTGCCTCCAGGGTGGTCGAAGGTAGCCTGGATCAGGAAGATTGCCCTCCCATTGACCCGCAAGCGAGGATTGAACTCAAAGAGTATCTGTCCAGATTTCGGTTTGAATATTGATACGAAATGAGGTGCAGTTAGAATAACTGCACCATGTACTATTTTACAGATATAGAGAGATCTTTCTATTCCTGCATTTTCTCACCGGCGTCTTCTATCTGTTCACCTCCCTCTTCAATCATATCTCCCATCTTTTCTCCGGCTTCTTCCATGCTTTTTTGGGCATCTTCCATCATGGTATCAACTTTCTCTCCAGCTTTCTCAGCAGGCCCTTCCTGCTCGCAGGCTTGAAAAGCAAGGGATAGACCTAGAACACAACAAATCAAAGCAATATTTTTAAGTAATCTTTTCATAACAAATCCTCTCCTTAAACGTGGTTGAAAAAGAAAAATGTTCAAGAAGAAGTGGTAACTATTGCACACTTCCTCTTCGACTGCACCATGATAACCCTGATTTTTGGATAGGCAAGGATCCTAGCTGGTAAAAGAGTTTTGTGAGTTGACCATTCTTTATTCTTTCCCCGTCTAGAAAAGGAGAAGCCTGACAACCTTAATTTTTATCATCTAGAAGCAGATACATCCAAGGAGTCGCTTTTGCGGAAGACTTGCGTACGAGTATTGTCCAATCCTGGTCTGGCGAATCTGGAGGGTTTCCGAGGCTCGTCCAGTCTCCACCTTTCACAGTGGTGATAGTACCATTCTGAAGTGAGCCACCGCTCCGGGGATTGAACCATTTTATTTCAAACAAACCCGCAACGTTACTTAAATCCAGTTCGGTTGACCCACCTTCTTTAAGATAGACGACATATATTTCACCGTTTTGGTAGAAGGCATAATCGTTAGCTGCTGTGGAAATGTTATTATCATTTTGCATTTGCCAGAACGGCACTGAATTATCGATAAAGAATTCGAGAGCATATCTGCAGTAATCCCACCAGTTATCACGGCTGCGGAAGTCCTCGCAGGTAAGGTCGGAGTGGGCATGTTGATAACCGAAATACCACTCATTTCCCCATCCGCCTGCCATAAAGGTTCCCCATAAAGCGTTTTTGCGCCCATCTTCATGGGAGTCACCGGCGTCATCATCAGGTCGTAGCGCATGGCTGGCATCACCCGGTTCGTCACAGGCAACTGCCCATGGTTTGCCGGCATCGGCCGAACGAGTCAGGTAGTCTTTGACTCTTGAATGGACTGTTGAAAAGTCTGATTTGCTGGTTTGCAATGAAAAACCGGTTAGTTTTGATCCTGGCCCCAGCAGATCATAATGAGGATTACCCATATTGTGGATTACTATGTGATGGTGGTAAGGATCATTATCATAAAAGTATTGAGCCCAGGCTTTCTTTTGGGCAGTTGTGGCATCATTTATCTCTTCACCCAGGTTCCAGTTCAAGGCAAGATGATGACCAAAACGGGCTATCAACTCCCGGTAATAGAGCTTTCGTTCAACACCCATGTTGCCGTTGTCCAATAACAGTTCGTTTTCGGTTTCCTGGGTTTTGAAGTGAAGGAACATTCCTATTTTATCGGCATGCTCGAATACTCGCTCCCATTGATCAAGTTTGGAGCAATCGAACCGGGTTCGATCTCCAGGGTCGTCTGAGATATAGGGAAAGACGTTTTTATCATCACCACCGATATTCATCGGTATGAAAGAAAAAGCATTCATTCCTTCAGATGCAAGATAATTAAGAGCTCCGATAATTCCTTTTCCCTTGTCGCTCATCCAGGTTGGATCGCCATCTTGCCAGTCACCTATATGAGCACTCCATGATTTGCGCCGGTTGCCATAATTAGGGGTATTGTCAAAGTCTTCGTAGGCAAGAAAATTCTCCGGTGCATCTGCACCCTGTTTGAGAAAATATTCCTTTGTTTCACTAAACTGCAGATAGTGTTTACCGACATATTGCAACCTTCCCTTACCACGATGGTCACGACCTGTTTTATCTGTTCCAGCAATAGTGAAACTGCCGGTTATGCTATCCAGAGGCGCCACTGCTGTGCCGACTGCAGGATCATCACTGGCAGCAATGTTTGCCCCGTTTCGAAAAGAAACCGCATAATTCCAGGTGCCGACCTTGTCGGGGGCAAAGTGAACTCGCCATTTATTACCGGCGGAAGCTCCACTGTTGGCAGCATCGCCGTCGGCGGCGAAATATCCTGGAACTTTATAGATAGTCGATCCTTGAATAAAGGTGACATCGAGGCGATAGTCGGTAAAAGGGTTGATGGTTGCTGTTTCGCTGGATGCTGGTCCGGTAAAGGTGAGCGTAATTTTATGCCATTTTTTCAATTCGCCGGTGAACGTAGGGTTATCTGGAGCGGTTGCTGGATCAATAACATAAATAGAGATATCGTCAAAGGCTGTGTTGCCGTCGTTATCGGTGACAGTCAGACGCATGGTGTACGTCCCCTCCGAGAGAGAAAAGACGGAAAGGGTGGGTGTGTTTTCACCACTCAAATCCGCGGTGGTCGGTCCGCTGATTTGGGTCCATTGATAATCTGTTATTACTCCGTCGGGATCTGCTCCCTCACCGACCAATACTGTCGAGGATTCAGGGAGGATTAAAGTTTGATCACTGCCGCCATCAGCCCTCGGCATTCCAGAACTATTATCCATGACAGTGAAGGAAACTGATAATCCCGAACCTTGAGATCCTCCATCTGTCGGTATGGCAGAAAGGGTGTGAAAACCTAGGTTAAGAGTTCCATTGTTATAATTGCCGCCCTGATCTCCCCAGAGAGTATATGGTGCAACTCCCTCAACTCGAGAGACTTCGGTAGCGCCACTGAGGCTTAAGGAAACACTCTCAACCGATGCGGGAGAAGTGTTGGCGCGGATATTAAGGTTGGCTGTTGACAAAGCGGAGAGATTAATGCTGCTATCATTTTCTATTGTCAATATATCTGAGTTGTTAGCGGCGTTGACAAGGGTGAAATGGGTTACCGATGCTGCCTGAACAACTTGTGGGAATATGATAACAACAAATAGATAAGCAATTATAATGATACGGTATCTCAAAAGCATGATAAACGTCGTCCTCCCGGAAACCATCGAAATAATACCAAACAGTTCAATAACCCCAGTATGATACCTAATCGCCATTAAGCTACAATATTTTTGCAAAAAAATTATTTAAGAGAAGTTTTCGAAATTACAAGAGCTTACGGTTATAGTGCCTATAAATCTTCTTGTGAATAAGGTGTGGATGCAGGTTTGTCAGGCATCTTGAACGGTGGAGAATGAATTGCCTTAATTGCACAGTGATGAGATAATTTCTATTCGGGATTTTGTGTTAAGAGCAGTAAAAATGCGGGAATGGCGTTTATTGAGGATGGTCTGAAAACAAAAGCTCCGTTATCGACAGGAATTGTTCGATCATTGCCATCATAATCAGTTGGAGTTAAGCTCAGAAAGTTCTCCCCTGCACCTACGGCTGATGAATTGGCGGTCAAATGAAAGTCATTCTGGGCCAGGTCAACAAAGTCCAGATCAACACCATTCTCTGCGTAACTGTTACTTGCAAATTTAAATGCATCCGGAGCATTGGATGGCTCATATATTTGGCCGTTAATCGGACAATTTTGGGCACTTCCACTAAAGATCTTACTCCAGTCTGCCCAGTAGTTATCCCCAATGTTCTCATAACCGGCAAAGATATTGTTTTTAACGGTATGTTCTATAATGAAATCACCCGAGTGACAGAAAAAGAAATATGGACTCCCGGAGTTGACAATGGTGTTGTTAATAATGTTGAGGGGAGTGTCAGCTCCTCCCATCCTGCCAAGGGTGAGGATGGCTGTCGGTGAGCCGATAATCACATTGTTATAGATATCTGTTGGGCCGCCAATACCACCGACATACTGAACTGCTGTACCGTTTTCATCATAGGCATCGGATTCGATCCAGTTATTGTAAAACTTTCCGGTGGTGCCAGGATTAATCTGCAATCCGCCAACATGACCGTATGACTGCTTTTGCGCATAGAATCTGATGACGTTGTTGTATACCTCAACTCCCTCTACGCCGCCGCCCAGTTGAATTCCGTCAAGGCCAATATTTTCAATAATGTTGTGGTGGATTTTAATATGTCGGAGTTCTGCCTGGGAAGCCATTTCGCCAGGACAGCTATTTGCATAATCAAAGGGATCAACTTCCTTGTCACCTTGGTCAAAATGCGACGTTCCTACATAAAATGCCTCTCCACCCACGTCATGAACATAGTTGTCATGGAGGTGAACATTACGAAGCATCCAGGTGTCACGGTTATATTTATTGAAGCAGCGTGGGTAGGTACGCACCACTATGCCGGCATAACCATTATCGGCTACTTCCAAATGATCAATTTCTATGTCGCTAGTCCCTTCGTCAGCGTTAAGCCCAATTGAATCAGCGTTCCTTTGTACTATACC
>JASJDT010000171.1 GCA_030065655.1 Desulfocapsaceae bacterium
TGAGCAATTCGTTCCGTTTCCGCTGTGCCCTCCTCGGTAAGCCCCCTTTCAGGATCATCGTCTTTGGCAGCACTTAAACCATGCTGGACGAGATAGAGTGCCATAATTCCCTCCGCATCATCATTTTTATGAGTTATTGGTCAATATCTATACTACACATTGTAACCCCAAAAATGATGGATTGACCAGTTATTTACCAGGCCTGAACGGACCCGTCTGCTGCGCTGACAAGAAAATGTCAGCGCAACGCCCTGTTGTAGAAGTTTCATTTGGCCATATCCTGTCTCAGGATTTTTTCCAACTCGCCAGAGGCATGTTCAAAAGCATCCCGACCATTGCCAGCGCTTTTTCGCACCTCTCGTTGGGGGACCATGAAAAAATATAGACTCTGCAGCAAGAAAAACAGACAAATGGTCAAGGCGAGACTCAACGGGCCATACGGAGGCATCAGCCACAGAGAGCCGGCTCCGGCCATGATAGTCAATAGTTCTGCCAGCATGGTTCTCCGGGGAAAATGAGCAAAGCACAGACCGCTGCGTATCCAACTGAATATCGCCAGTGCTGCCAGAATAAAACTAATTGGAGAGGAGGAAAAAAAGGCGATACCCGTCAGTAAGCCAAGCGGAAATAACAGCTTTATTAACGGAGTCCTACTCCAGCGACAGAGCAGGATACCGTAGATGGTCACATTCAGCAGCAGGTAAAGTTTGACTGTGGCGGACCAGCCAAACAGATGAACGGGTAGAAAGGAGAGAAGGAGGACGATTATACCGCTGATAATACCGAAAAATATGGTTGTGCGAATCGGTTTCATGCTTCTTTCCTCCCGGTTTCTTGAAGTTGCTCTTTACGGCGCAACAACTCAATTTCAATTTCTTCTTCCTCAATGGTGAAATCACCCTCTCCTGTGGTAAATACCTTTTCGAAATCTCTTCTTCCGAGGTTTTTCTCAGTCGCGCAAATTGCTTCCACCCGGGCTTTCAAAGTTTCATAGCGGATGCGCTGATTATCCAGCAAACCGCTGAGTTTTTCTTGTTCTTCCCTGAGCATCTTCAGCCTCTGCTCGAAACTTTCGCTCTGGTTTCGTTTGGCATGTTGCCTGCGAATAAGCAGTCTGGCAATATCGTCCTTTTCCTTGCGTAGGGCAAGTTTGAGGTCCTCCTCAAGCCTGATAATCTCCTGGTTGGCCTTTTCCCGGACAGTACGCAGCTTTTTCTCATCTTCATCTAACTGGTGGCGGCGGACCTCCTTCTGTCGTAAATCCGTCTCCATTTCTCGCAGATATTGTTTGAGCAGGAGTTCCTTATCTTCCAACTGATCCATAACTCCATGCATATCTGCTCTACAAAGTCTCACTATACGTGACATTATTCCCATTGGTTAGTTCCTCCTGGTGTTCGGCAGTGTTGAGATTCTTAATTTAACTGATACCCAGTCCGGCTATTTTTTATCGCGACGAAGTCGGTAGCTCTCATACTGTAAAGACTTGGCCTGCTGTTTACGTTTCTCCATGACTGCAGAAGGAGCACCGGCAAAGGTCTTTTCCACACTCTGGCGCAACGGTGCCAGCTCATCCTGCAGGTTTTCGGTAACAGCCGTTGAACCTACACTTCTGTTGATCATATCAGTCTGGGTCTCATATTCCTCTATCACTTTTAACGCCTCATCCTTCCGGCCCTCGCGTACAGCATCTGCCACTTTTTCTCGGAGGTTGTTGAAATCCTCCTTGAGGACCTGTTCGGACCAGACTTCCTTGTCAATACTTGCCACGACTTCCTTCTCATCCTGCACACAACTAACCGTCAGGGTTTTGGTGGCGGCAGCATGACGTAACTCGTTTTGATGGTGATAGGAAACCTGGATATTGCCCAGACCGTATTCTCCCAACTCTTCAGCTGGTATCTGGTAGGTGAGGAAAATCCTGCGTTGTTGACCGGCCAGCACGTCCCCTGGACGGATGATGGCAACACCATTTTTAACGGAAACTGGATAGCCGCCTGCATTGGTAAGTTTCACACCTTCCTGGAGAGGAATCCTTAGCTCAACCATACCGGCGACAACATTACGGGCTGCTTCGAATTCCTGCCTGAATACCTCGGCGAAAGCGGCTGGATTTTCCAGGAAATAATAGCTTCCAGAACCATGGTCCGCGATGGTGGTCATCAGTACTTCATTAAAATCATAGCCGACTCCCACGGTGCTCACTCCCAGGTTTTTCTCAGTTGCCCTGGCAGCCATGGCACCAAGAGCCCGGGGTGAAGTTATACCCTGATTGGCGAGACCATCGGAAATCAGGATCACCCGACGTTGGCGGTTGTCTGCTTCCGTTTGCGAAAAAAGATCAATACCACTTTGCAAGCCTCCACCCAGATTCGTACCACCTCCGGCAAAGACTTGGCGGACCACCCTGATCAGCCGGTCACGCTGATCGCCTCTGAGATAGACCAAGGGGGAGAGCCGTTCAACCGTATTAGAATAACTGACGATTGCCATACGGTCATCGGCAGCCATTTGGTTAATCAACTGCACCACTGCCCTGCGAGCATCGTTGATTTTCTCGCCGCTCATGGAGCCGCTGCGATCAAGCACTATCACCAGGTCAACTGGCTGAAGAGCTTCTCGTTCCGGCTGAACGATATCGGCTCCGGTGAGAGTAAGGGCCACCGAGACCTTGCCGGCCGATCCCTGTAGGACTTTTTCCTGAGCAAGCGATGTTTCAATCTGCAGAGGAGCCGATTGCAAAGCCCGGGTAATAGGTACCTGGTTACCAGCCACTGAAGTTTTTGTACCGAGATAAATCAAGGCCGCGGTGGTGGCACCGATCAACACCAGAATTGTTAAAAAGGTTCTTCGCTGAGTTGCCATGGTATTGCTCCCTTTGTTGAATTGATAGTCGATGTGCTGTTGCTTTTCCTTGATCTTAGGTGTTTTGAAAACAAAGACAATTCAAACAAATGCAAAACTCCAGCTCCTCTTTTTTACATAAGTTTTACTTTGCTTCGAAGTATGGCTGAGGTATGGTTTTAGCATGAGTGTTCGTAGGTAAAAAAAAGGAAGCTCAGCGGAGAAGAAAGGGAGTAAAGAATGAAACAGGTCAAGGCGCGTATTCTCATTGTCGAAGATGATCCGGCAATTCTCCAGGGACTTAGTGACGTGCTTATTTTTAACGGGTATTCCGTGAAAGGAGTCGAAGATGGTCAAGCCGGGCTGGACATGATTCTAAGCGATCAGTTTGATCTGGTGCTGCTGGATGTTATGCTGCCATCCCTGGACGGTTTTTCCATCTGTTCCATGGTCCGCGAGCAGAAACCCGCCCAGGCCATTATCATGATTACCGCCAAAGGTGCCGAAACCGATATTGTCCAAGGCTTTAAAGCTGGCGCAGATGACTACGTGCCCAAGCCGTTTTCTTTACGCGAGCTTATTGTCCGAGTTGAGGCGGTGCTCCGGCGGAGCGGCAAATGTTTGGGTGATGAACGTCTGGAGTTGCAGGGCATAGTCTTTGACGGAACCAACCTGCGGGCCTGGAACGGCTCACACTCACTCGACCTGACCAGAAGGGAAATGGATATCATGGTCTACCTTTATCGCCACCATCAACGTATTGTCTCAAAAAAGGAGCTGCTCACCCAGGTGTGGCATTACGCCGATGCCGACATTGAAACCCGCACCGTGGATATTCACATTCTTAAGCTGCGCAAAAAACTGGCCGCGCTCGTTGATGAGCTGGAACTCATAGAAACGGTACGCGGTGAAGGATATCGACTGCATCTTGAACAAGCTTAAACTTTTCATTCTCATATTTTTTGTCACCACCTCACTCCCGCTGGCCTTTGTTATCTGGCAGTCATACAGCGGCCTGCAGCAGGAGGAAAGGGCCCAGCTCAATTTCTTCTCGTTGACCCTCTTTGACCAGATGGAGGAGGAACTGGCAAAACTCGTACAGGCAGAGGAGTTGCGCGCAGTTGATGAATATCAACATTTTCTCGCCGGCTCCTCTCAGCAGGAAACATCCTCCCAACGCTCACCTCTGGCAGGGCCGAGCTATCCAGACTACATCCTTGGCTATCTGCAGAACAACCCAGATGGCTCGATGCAGACCCCGCTTATTGCCGATCCGGGCAATGTGGCAGACGGTGAAAAAGCGCTGATGGGCAGGCTCCGAAGGGCAAACGAGATATTCAATACGAAGAAGTTCATCATCCCCCAACCACCACTGAGAAAAGAACCATCTCCGGTTCAGGCAGAAAATGAAGAACAACTGCAGGAAGGCTTTGCCGAGAGGTTTCTGAGGAGTGTCAAGCCGCAGAAAGAGCGAGTTTATATGGGGAAAAAATCCCAGCGGGTGGAAGAGATCACCGCCGAACAGGCTCTCAACGTTGCCAGCCGTGAGGAAAGGGTACAGCAGTACGCAGAATCTGAACAACTGAGGAGCATTGCTCAAGCGCCTGCAGCATCGTCTGATTTACAGGCAGGTATTGCCAATCTTACAGGCAGTGCAAGAAGCCTATCATCTCCTTCGGAATACCGCAGTCGGCAAAGTGCTGATACTGTCGATACCGGCTCACCCCCATCGATAGTAGCCGATAAATTTCAAGTTGAGGTGGCGCCTTTTCAATCCGTCGCTCTTCAGGACGATCATGTATATATGTTCCGGCGCATTGTTATTGACAATCAAATCTACCGGCAGGGATTCATTCTTCTCATCACTCCGCTTCTCGAGCATCTCGTAGATACCCACTTCAGCGATCAGCCGCTGGCGGAATTCACCACGCTCCATCTCCAACGCTGGGATCAGGGAAGACTCTATGACGTGGTCACCGCAGGCATTTCTTCAGAAGGCTCTGATTTTGTCAACCGGCACGTATTTGCCGCACCGTTTGATTTTCTCAGCGTCAGGCTCTCAGCCCAAAACATACCTGCTTCACCGGCACGCCGTTCACTCAATATCGCCCTGGCCGCTCTAGCTGTTTTCATGCTCCTCGGCCTTGTGGCCATCTATCAAAGCGCCCACGCAATTGTCGCCCTCTCGGAAAAACGTTCACAATTTGTCTCGGCCGTAAGTCATGAGTTGAAAACGCCACTCACCAACATTCGCATGTATATCGAAATGCTGGAGCAGGGTATAGCCTCAACACCCGAGCGGGAGCATGAATATCTGGCCATTCTTGATGCGGAAAGCAGTCGCCTGACCAATCTCATTAACAATGTTCTCGAACTGTCAAAATTGGAAAAGAAACAACGTCATTTTCATCTCGAAGAGGGCACTCTGGATGATGTCCTTGCTGATGTAGAAGCGCTGATGACCCCTAAAATAAATCAGGACGGATTCTCCCTTACCATTCATAAAACGGAAATAGCACCCTTTGCCTACGATCGGGAAGTGCTTATTCAGATTCTTGTCAATCTTATCGAAAACAGTCTCAAGTTCGGCAAACAATCAGCGACCCGTGCTATCACCATCTCCGTCGGAGAATCCGATGGCCTGGTACGGCTGGCGGTTTCCGATAGCGGGCCTGGCATTCCCAGGCATGCCCTGTCTAAAATTTTCACCGACTTCTACCGGGTCGACAATGCCCTTACCCGCACCACCGGAGGTACAGGAATTGGCCTGGCATTGGTGAAAAAATTAATCACCGCCCTTGGCGGCAGCGTTGATGCTGCCAATAATGACGGACCCGGATGCACCATCACTGTGTCACTGCCAAAATAATTTTCCACCTAATGAAAGTGGCTTCGGACGAATTTTTCCTGAGGAATACATAGCTGTTGTTTGGCCTCATTAAAACAGGACCGATAGCTGGGAATCTTTTTTCGTAAATGCGCTCACACCACCGAATGGAGAGCTATCGCTTCTGGAAATATCTTGCAAAAACGTGATAAAGAAATAGTTTATACAATAGGTTAGGATGCCCAGTCGGGATTTCCAAAAATCATGTATATCGTGGTAAGGCTGTTTTTCAGCACTTTTTCTGTCGAGTTGAAATGTGGCGATAAGTGACCATCAGCTGATGCTGCGAAGTGGAGTCAGGCATGCCGAGGACCAAAATTGATACTGGCCACAAAGTTGAATATCTGTCGATACTTGATGATCAGAACAAACTTGATAAAGAACTGGAACCCGATATTTCTGAAGAGAGGCTTCTCGAACTCTACCGCACCATGCTGTTTGGCAGACGCTTTGATGAACGCATGCTCAACCTTCAGCGCCAGGGTAGAATTGGCACCTTCCCGCCAATTAAGGGCCAGGAAGCGGCCCAAATGGGTGCCGTGTTTCATCTTCGGCCCAAAGATTGGCTGGTACCGGCCTTCCGGGAAACCGCCGCGGAAATCTGGCGTGGACGTTCCCCGGCAAGTGTTCTTCTCTACTATAACGGTTTTAACGAAGGTACCATAATTCCTATGGAGCAGCGAGACATGCCCATGGCTGTTCCCGTTGGCAGCCAGATCCTCCATGCCGTGGGACTTGCCTATGCCGCTAAATACCGGGGTACGGACGAAGTTGTTATGACCTTCTTTGGTGACGGTGCCACTTCGGAAGGCGATTTTCACGAAGGTCTGAACTGTGCCGCCGTCTATCAAGCGCCGGTTGTTTTCATCTGTCAGAACAATCATTGGGCCATCTCCATTCCGCTGCAGAAACAGATGCACACTGCAACCATTGCTGAAAAGGCGCAAGCCTATGGTATGCCGGGAATTCAGGTGGACGGCAACGATGTTCTGGCGGTTTATGCGGCGGTGGAAGAGGCCTGCACCCGGGCGCGTAATAGTGATGGTCCAACCCTGATCGAGTGTGTAACCTATCGGGTGATGATGCATACCACTGCCGATGACCCCAGTCGCTATCGCAGCGAAGAGGAAGTTGCGGTGTGGCAGAAAAAAGATCCGCTGCCACGTTTTGAAACCTACCTTGAAGAAAAAGGCCTACTCGATGCTACTGGTCGTGATGATCTTGAGGACAAGGTGCAACAACAAATTCAAGAGGCGGTCGATGCGGCGGAGAAGCAGATGAAAGAGCTAGGTGATCCAATCTACATGTTCGATCATCTCTACGAGCAATTACCGCCCTACCTGCAACGACAGAAAGAAGAGTTGGAGATGCGTCTGCAAGCAAAGAAAAAGGAGGCTGACCATGGCTAAGATGACAATGGTGCAGGCTCTTAACCTGGCCCTGCGTCAGGAAATGGCCAAGGACGACGGGGTTGTTCTCTTGGGTGAGGATGTGGGGCCGGATGGTGGTGTTTTCCGGGTCAGTGACGGTCTGATAGATGAATATGGCGAAGAACGGGTTATCGATACTCCGCTTGCTGAATCGGCAATTGTCGGTATGGCCATCGGTATGGCTGTTTATGGTTTAAAGCCAGTATGTGAGATGCAATTTTCCGGTTTCGCATATCAAGCTTTTCACCAGTTGGAAAATCATGCTGCCCGTCTACGCTGGCGCTCCCAGGGACGATTGACCGTGCCTATGGTCATGCGCGCCCCCTATGGCGGTGGTGTCCGCGCTCTCGAACACCACTCAGAAAGCCGGGAAGCCTATTGGGCCCATACCCCGGGCTTGAAAATGGTGATCCCATCCGGACCTAGAAATGCTCGGGCCCTTTTGCTGAGCGCCATTCGCGACCCTGATCCGGTTATTTTTTATGAATCAAAGGCGTTGTACCGCGCATTTCGTGAAGAAGTGCCGGAAGAAGAGGAAACCATGCCCATTGGCACATCTCAAATGGTGCGTGAGGGCAATGACCTTACCCTCATCGCTTATGGGGCGATGCTGCAGCCAACCCTGGAGGCGGCAGCCGAACTGGCCAAGGATGGAATCCAGGCGGCGGTAATTGATTTGCTCACCATTGCTCCGCTGGACGATAGTCTGATGATTGAATCGATTCGCCAGACCGGCAGAGCGGTGGTCGTCCACGAAGCTCCGCGCAGCTTCGGTCCCGGTGCGGAAATCATCACCCGGCTCATGGAAAGCGCCTTTTATTACCTGGAAGCTCCGATTCAGCGAGTGACCGGCTATGATTTGATCATCCCCTATTTCAGTAGAGAAAAATTGTATATGCCCGACGTCAAACGCATCCTTGAAGCAGCGCGGGCCACCCAAATCCAGTAACTTGTCCCAGTAATAACGGAGCCCACATGAGTACATCTTTTCGACTGCCGGACCTGGGTGAAGGCGTTCATGAAGCGGAGATTCTCGATATTCCGGTAAAGGAAGGTCAAGCCGTAAAAGAAGGCGACATTATTCTCGAAGTGGAGACCGATAAGGCCGCCGTAGAGATTCCTTCTCCAACCACCGGTATCATCCAGGCCATCAAGATCAGCCAGGGTGAGACGGTCAAAGTCGGTGATGTTCTCATCGTTTTCGCTGGCGATGAGACACACGCCGAAGAGGTGAAAGCGACAGCCGGGGAACCTGATCAGGAGAAAGTCGAAACAGAACCAACCATCGGGAAGGGCAGTACACCGGTACCGGCTTCACCTTCGACCAGAAGAATCGCCAGGGAACTTGGAGTAGATCTCCGCCAGGTTACGCCCAGCGGGGACAATGGCATTGT
>JASJDT010000172.1 GCA_030065655.1 Desulfocapsaceae bacterium
TATCTCTCCTTGGCAATTGCTCCCCCTCCAGAAATAGCAATAACCGGAACTTCCTCATCGATTTCACGTAACTCCAGGATGGTTTTCAAGCCATCTTTTACCGGCATTACTATATCGGTAATTACCAGATCTGCAGGATCGCAACGATACATTTCTAGACCACTCTTGCCATCACGTGCCACTTCAACCTGGTATCCGCCGAGTTCCAGGGCCTTTTGCACCAGGTGAAGGGTCAACTTTTCATCATCAATGAGTAAAATCTTTTTCACTTCACCAACCTCAGTCATATGCATCAGTAAACAAAATCTACGGGGATAGGTGTTGGCCTTTTCGCAGGTGTCTGTAGCCTGGACGGCGAAAGTCTTGCTCCCATGGACGGGTTTATGGCGTCCTGAGAAAAGGCCAATACCTGTCTCAAGCAAATCACTGAACTTTAGTGACTAATCAGATACATCAATAATATAGATCCTACCTCTCAATATATTACTGAATTAATTTTGGCAACAGCTCTGTTATACTTTCTCATTATCAATGGTCCGAGCCTGCATCTAATAACCTATTTAATTAGCCCAAAATTCGGCAACTATTCGTTGCGGATAGATCATTGTATTCTAGTTTTCTTGTCGAGAATTAATTCTTTTGATTACCCCCACCCTCAGCCTATCAAAATTCAGAGGGGAAGAGGTATTCTTTGCGCAGGTATCTCAGCCAGGACGCGAAAGTCTTGCCTCAAGGAATGGGTTTATAGCATCTCGAGAAAAGAGCAGCACTTCCCAGTAACCTGTTGCTGTGCTCTAGAGATAGTCAAGTTAGTTTTTTAATGTTTCAACCCCTTCAACTGTAAGCGTTATTGCCCCAAAATCACTCTCAACCAGACCGCGCAATACATAGGGCCTGCCAGTTTGCAGGATGTGGGCGTAGCGCTGGTAGACTTTCGGGAAAAAAGTTGTTTCCACAAGCCCATGCTCGTCTTCGAAAGTGAGAAACTCCATGGCCTCGCCGGTTTTGGTAGATACCAGTTTACCCGTGAGTAGCCAGCCAAGAAAACCGACCCGTTTACCGACAAAATTGGATAAATGGCTGGAAACAACCCGCGGGCCCAAATCCTGAGCAAACAAGACCACCGGGTGAGTGTCGCATAAAAACCCCAGGGCTTCATATTCGCGCCGCAGCCTGTCACGTGGCCGCGGCGGCGATAATGGTGGTGCTGGAGGGAGGGAAACCTCAAAAAGTGACATGTGCTTACCAGAAATCTCAAGACGACGGTAACTTGCCAACTCCCAGAGTAATACTGTTCTGTTGGGAGCAACCTGAAGTGAATCGAGGGCTCCTGCATGAATAAGTTGGCGGGCCTCATCTTCAGCAGGCCGGGTCCGGTGAAAAAAATCTGCAGCATCCCGGTAACTCCCATTCGATCTCTCTGAGATAATACGTTCCATAAGTTTACCAGAGACACCATGAACCGCCTGCAAGCCAACCCGGATCTTACCATTTCTGCCCTTCCACTTTGTGTCGCTGAGGTTGACATCGGGCGGCAGGATCTTCACGTTTAGTCTTTTGGCCTCGGAGACATAGGCAAAGGTGGAATAATAGCCGCCTTGGTTGGATATTACTGCAGCCATAAACTCTGCCGAAAAGTAGGTTTTTAAATACGCTGCCTGAAAAGATACCCGGGCATATGATGCCGAATGCGGTTTGCAGAACGAGTAACCGTCAAAACTCATCATCATTTCCCACATTTTGTCGATCTCTTCTCGGCCGATGTTCTTTCTGCTGCACCCTGCATAGAACTTATGCTTGTAATCAGCCAGCCGATACTCTTTGTCCTTTTTCGACATGATCTTTCGCAGACCGTCCGCCCTAGCATGGCTAAAACCGGCAAGCTTTACGGCGACTCGGGAAACATCCTCCTGATAGACCATCAGACCGAAGGTTTCATCCAAAACATCTCCCAACTCCGGATGCAGCGGCTGCCACTTACCACCATGGAGACGACGGACATACTCGCGGACGAATTCATTGGCTGCCGGACGTATGATGGAGGACTGGATGACGAGTTGCTCATAATCGCCGGTTCCGGCTTTTTTCTGCAAGAGCCGCATTGCCGGACTCTCGATATAGAAACACCCCATGGTTATTCCCCGTGAGACCGACTCCTGGGTGAGCACATCGTCTTCCGGTTCCCAGCTGTGCTCATCGAAAGCAACGCCACGGGCGCGCACACTTGCAATGCAGTCTCTGATCACCCCCAAACTCCTATTGCCGAGCAGATCAATTTTTACCAGCCCTGCCTCTTCGGCGCCGTCTTTTTCCCACTGGATTATCGGCACGCCTTTTGGAGCATGTTCTATGGGAACGTAATTGTCGATTGGCTTGGGCGTTATCACCACCCCTCCGGGATGCACCGAAAGGTAGCGAGGAATACCGACAATCCTGCTGGCGAGCTTGATAAGAAACGGCCAGGGATCTCGCAAATTCACGCCGCGCAGGGTCGGCATTTTTTCAATCTGCTGAAAAAGATCACCTTTTTTCGTGTACAACCATGGCAGTTTCTTGGTCACATGCGATATTTCATAGCCCGGCATTCCATAGGCCTTGGCGACCTCTCGAATAGCCATTCGCGGCTTAAAGAAGATGTGGTTGCAGACCATTGCCGCATAGCCCTGGTGGTCTTGTAATACTTCTGCCAAAACCTCGTCTCTCTCATCCCAGGCAAAATCTATATCTATGTCGGGTGGATCACTGCGCCCGGGATTGAGAAATCGCTCAAAATAGAGGTTGTATTTGATAGGGCAGACATTGGTGATTTCAAGGCAATATGCCACCAGTGATGCCGCCCCCGAGCCCCGGCCACAAATCCGTCGTTTTTTTCGCCTGCCGTTTTCTTCAAGACGATGGACAATGTTACGCACCACCAGAAAATAGGATGAGAAGCCCATACTGGCAATAACCTGAAGTTCGTGTTCCAGCCGCTCCACCACAATTTCGCCGAGATCGGCTCCATACCTGCGTCGTGCCCCGCTATATGCCCATTCTCGCAAGGTTGTGTCCGGATCATCGCCTTCCCAGGGAGGCATTACCAGATCAAATTTGGGGCCGGTAAAATCGCAGAGAGAAGCGAGCCGGTGACTCTCTTCGATGACCTCCGGCCACATGGCGAAACGCTCTTCGTAGATATTTGGTGCGGCAAAACTGGCAATGCTTGCATGTGCAAGTTCTTCGCGAATTTTGGAGATGCTGGTATTGGTGTCAATGGCCCGGAGCAGCATATAGATTTCAGCATGCTCAGGCTCTGCAATGCCACAATCATGCGTTGCCGTGGCTCTGATACCGCTCTTTTCCGCCCATTTTTTCAGTTTGCTCGACTGTGCCACAGGCCATGCTCCCAGATCGGCAACCGGGTTCAAGCCAAGCCTTTGGAGTGCTTCCAGAACTTCTCTGTCCTGGGAGAGGATGAGTAAGCCTTCGGTATGATGAGGCAGCTCCTCAGCGAGTTGAAAATGTTTATCTGCATGCCTTCTACTTAAGAGTCTACAGAGATTATTGTAGCCTGTTTCACTTTTCACCAGGCAGGTTGCCATCCTGTCCGTTCCCGGTTCACTCACCTCACTGCCGATAATTGGGCGAAGTTTCTCCCTTTTGCATGCCGCCAGAAATTGCCAGAGCCCATAGAGATTATCTCTGTCTGTCAACGCAACACTAGGGTTCCCAAATGCTCTTGCCCGTCTGCAGATTTCTGCCGGCGACATCAGACCCCGCATAAGAGAATAGTATGAACGAACGCGAAGAGGCAGCACTGCTATCTAACACCTCTTTTGTTGTGTGATTAGCACCATTATGGCGAAGAATTGTATGCAGCCCAAACCAACATCAGGCAACCTGGCAGACTCCCACGCTCTGCCGTCGTCCAGCAGCCAAATGACTGCCGACCTGAATGAGATCATTACCATAACGGTTTCTGATTTCGTCCATCGCCTGGAGAACTTTACTCTTCTCCCTTTTCTTCGGAGGCTCCCCGGAAAACAGCGTCAACTGAGGCGACTGGCGGTGCAGGCGGTCGCAGATCAGGTGACAGCTGCGTAGCCGGGTTCTTCGAGTCCAGGCCCGTTGCAAAGCCAACATTGCCATGTCTCGCAGAATAAAATCATTGGATGTCCCGATTTTGCGGGAAGCCTGGCGCACTGTGGTACCGCCATCGGAATAGAGCACCCGCACACCTATACGCCTGGCAGCCTGCCGGGTACGACGCAATTCAATGCCCGCCTTGGCCGTCAGTTCCCTAACCACACATTTTATCAACGTGCTATCATTGGTATCATCGTCAAAATGATGCTCATAGAGCAGCGACGCCGTGTGGCGACTGCCGGAGATCACCGGCGTGCGATCAATCCCCCGGCTGGCCTCATGGAGAAAATCACAACGGGAACCAAAGGGCACCATAAGCTCCCGGCGACTCAAAGCGGCAAGCTGGCCTATTTTAAAAATATTGAATTCAAACAGCTTCCGCATCTCAAGCGGATTGACCTCCGGCAGTAACGACACCGCCAAGGGGGCAAGAAATGCTTCTTCTTCACCGGGAGCGACGATATATTCGCCGACGGGCTTGACCAGACGTGAAGCCACCTTGGCCACCAGTTTACTCGAAGAAAGGGTCCAGATCGGATCAACGCCAAGATCGCCCCGGACTTCCTTGCGAACCCGCCAGCCAATATCCGGCGCCGGGCCAAAAAGCCTATGGGTGCCCGTTACATCGACAAACAAATGACCATCCGCTACGCCATGTTCGACCAGCGGTGAAAACCGATTTACCCGTTTGAGGAAATCCCCCATGGCCCGTTGATAGCGATCCAGCCTGGGAGGTAGAAGTACAGCCTCCCTGCACATTCTGGTGGCCTGATAAAGCGGCATTCCCTTGCGCACACCGTTTTGAAAAGCCTCTTCGCTCATGTCATAGACCACTGCTCTGGCGGCCTGCAACGGAGCTATTATCAGCGGTCTCTGTTGCAAGGAAGTGTCAACAACCCTCTCTACGGCCACGGCAAAGTCAGCAACATTGAAATGAATTATGGAACGTTCCTGATACATTTTTTTGTGCCTGAAAGTATTGTGGTTGTCGCAACAATCATGGGTACCCTGCACTTCGTAAAATCCGCCGGAGTTCTTGGGCATTTCGCGGTGCTTGGGCACGTACATGATTGTTGAAAAAAAGAATGCCGGTCGAGGCATGCAGAGTCATTTTACGAATCGGCCCCATGCCGCATTCCTGAAGCTCAGCCGTGGAATAATCATAGTCGAATTTTTTTTGCATGTTGCTGGAACTCCAGCCGCTCCGATTTCGGCCGTGAAAGCGAACGTAGAATAGATCCGGATTGGTGACAACGTCAAGGGGCGGGAAGAGTCCGGGCAAGGAAGGAGCATCAACACTCACCAGGGTAATTCTGCGTCTTTCAAGCTCAGCATATACCTGATCTGCTGCCCAGGAAGCATGACGAAACTCCACCGCTACCGGCAGGCCGTGCAAACCATCAAGCAGCCTGGCGAGATAGTAACGATTGGCCTCACTCCTGTCGAAATCGAGCGGCAGTTGCACAAGCACAGCGATAAGTCGCTTGCCGAGAGGAGCGATTCCTTGGCGATACAAGGTGAGCTGTTTCTGCCAGTCTTCCTTGCGCTCATGGGTAAGGGTGCGGGTCAGCTTGGCGGCAAACCGGAAACCGGCAGGCGCCTTGGCTGCCAAGCGGGCAACGGCATCAACTCTGGGCATCTGATACCAGGTATAGTTCAACTCCACCGCAGGAAAAAAACGCGTATACAGACCAAACATATCAGAGGTTTTCGTGCCATCTGGATAAAACCCGCTGTCGCTCCACTCGGTATAAGAGTATCCGGAGGTGCCTATATACAGAGGACAACTGCCATCACCAGCCAGCAATTTATGGACCGGCGGAGGCGCAAACAACTTGCTTCGTGGATCAACCGTTGTCATGCTTTTTGCTTCCCCGGCCTACTGTTTTCCATGGTATCACGAATAACTCCAACAACTTTGCCCTGCACCAGCAATTCACCAAACTGATAGCGCATTACTGTATAGGCGTCATTCTCCGGTTGCATCTCTATCTGATCATCAACCAGAAAAAACCTCTTTACCGTCGCCTCTTCGCCATTGATCAGAGCCGCAACGATCTCTCCGCTCTCGGCATACTGTCGCGGCTCGCAGATCACCAAGTCGCCATCGAGTATGCCTGCATCTTTCATCGAATCACCTTTGATCCGCAAACAGAAAAGATTGTCACCGCGAAAACGGCTAGCGTCCACCACTACACTGCCATCCCACTCCTGCTGCGCATACATGGGGAGACCGGCTGTTATCTGCCCGACAACAGGAAGCTCACGGGCACGGAGCTTTTTGCTTACCTCATTTTTTTCTGTGGTCAACTGTATTGTCCGGCTGTAGTGTCCGGCACGCTCCAGCAGCCCCCTCTTCTCAAGCTGCTGGATCATTTGTGCCACGGCAGTATGGCTTACTCCCATATCATGAGCCGCCTGCCGTAAACTTGGTGCCCGTCCATCGGCGGCTATTTTCTTTTTGAGATAGGTAAAAAAATATTCCTGCTTTTCCGTCAGTTCCATTCCACCCCTCCATATGTATATTGGAGTTTAGAGTTTCGAATTTTGGTATGATCAAGGGGACTGATTTTTATTTTCTTACAACTGGGACAGAATAATTTTCACAGCAGCTTTATGTTTCTATAGTTTGAAGTAACAAAAGAAAGTAAGAAAATTAAATCTGTCTCCCGGCAATTCAGTCCCCTATAATCCATTCCTCTTCATCCGTGAAACTCTAAACTCCTGTATGTATATTTACATAGTTCTATTTTATCAACTCTCAGCCAAATGTCAATTTACATTTACAGTATGTAAATCTAGTGTAAAAGTTTTTTTGGTGTCGTAATTGCTATGAAACCAAGAAAATGAAAGAACTATTCAACAGAGAGACATGACAAGTAAAGTTGACTTGTGCATTATGATAAGAAGATCAGATTATCCCTATACTTCAATAAAGGAAATCGAAGGAGTTAGTATTTGGTCTTTTCACGGTTGTCTGAAGCCTGGACGGCGAAAGCCTTGCCCCCATGGAGGGGTTTATGGCGTCCAGGCAAAAGAGCAGCCTTGTTTATCATCTTTACCCTCACCGAATGCCAGGAGTGGAAGAAAAAAGAATTGTCAATGTGATGAAGGATTAAAAACTACACAGCCAATCACAAATGGCTATGAGAAGAGCAAGACAAACGAATGCTGTTTTGAGATGATTTCAGGTAGTAAGCACTTTGGTGTCTTCAAGGAGGATTTCCAGCTCGGCAAGATCAATTTCCCGGAGGTTGAGCAATTGGGCTTCTTCAGTAGAAGAAACCACCAGGTCAGGATTTTTTTGCAAGCCGATGCCAATTTTATTGCACACCATATTGGCCACCCGGACAAGTACAAGGAGAAGATTTTTATTATCAAATTCCACAAGGTTGTGGTCTCTGGCAATATCGCAATAGGTATCTGGGATATTCCAGGTCTTCATAAGATTATATCCCTGTCGGCTATGTAATGTGGTCATCGCTTCATCGAGCAGAGAACTGGTTGTTCGCATGTTTTTATTTTTTCTTTTCATCTGCTCAATAATCATCAGGACAAACAACTTTCCAACATCATGAAAGAGACCTGCAAAAAAGGCCTCACTTTCGAATTCTTCGAGATCACACCTTTTGGTCAGCCATTTAGCCCCCATGGCAGTACCAACAGAATGTTGCCAGAGCCGCCGCATTATCTGAAGATGCTCCTTGTCACTGCTGCGAAATTGATTTTTGGCAGAGGATACCAGGGAAATTCTGCCAACCTCTCGCATTCCTAATCTGACGATGGCCGACTGGATAGTGGTTACTTCTACCAAACCCTTATAGAAGGCCGAATTGGCCATTTGCAGGACCTGGGAAGAAAGCGATTGATCACCGGAAATTGTGTTGATTAACACTTTCATATCAGGATCGGTCTTCACAAGTTCCTGTTGGATCCTCATTGCCGCTGAACTGAAAACAGGCAGAACAACATTGCCTTCTTCAATAAATTTCTCAATCAGATCGACAAAGGAAACTTTCTTTTCCATATTACTCTCCGGAAAGACGACGAATTTCCGCAAGGGGACGAGGGGAGCTCAATTTTGGCAGACACCTGAGCAACTCATCAACACTGGTAATACCGTTTGCTGCCTTGACCAGTCCATCTTCAAGCAAGGTAACCAGTCCGGAATGCTCAATACTTATCTGACGAATCTCATAACTGGTTCGTTGCCCCAGAATAGCATCTCTGACCAATCCATCCAACACGAGAAGTTCAAATACTCCGATCCTGCCCCTGTAGCCAGTCTGTTTGCATTCCGGGCACCCCCTCCCTTTGAGGAAAACTCCGCCCTGCAAATTCGCCATGCTGCACCCCAACCGCTGCAATTGCTGTGGAGTAATAACTGCTTCATCGGCACAGGATG
>JASJDT010000173.1 GCA_030065655.1 Desulfocapsaceae bacterium
ATCCTGGCAACCAATCATCATCTCAGTATGATGGGAATCAAAAAACTGATCAGAAGAGGTGAAGGCAATGAATTTCACCAATTGCGTGAATATCGTCAGGGCGATGAACTTCAGAAGATAGATTGGAAGGCAACCTCACGGTATAGAAGACTTATTTCTAAAGATTACCAGGATGAACGGGATCAACAGATTGTTTTTGTGCTCGACAGCGGCAGACGAATGAGCCACAGCGAGGCAGGTAAAAGCCTTCTCGATCAGGCATTAAACTCCATATTGTTGCTGGCATATGTGGCCGCACGCCAGGGTGACGGAGTGGGACTTTACTCTTTTGGGGGCACCGAAAAGTGGTTACCGCCGCGCAAACAGGAGGATTCGGTCCGCTCCCTATTATTGGGTATGTATGATATCGAAACTTCATTGCAGGCCGCCGATTACCTGCGTGCCGCGGAAGACGTATTGACCTTGCAGAACCGCCGCTCGCTCATGGTGGTAATTACCAACTCCAGAGCTGAAGATCATGAAGACCTAATGAGAATGACCAGACAGCTGCGTACCAAGCACCTGGTCGTCATTGCCGATCTTCGTGAGCAGATTCTTGAAGATACGCTGCATACTGGCATATCCGGGCTTGAAGATGCGCTGAGATACCAGGGCTTGCTGCATTACCTCGATGAACGGCGGAATATGCTTACCAAACTCAAGCACCTTGGAGTGCTTACCCTTGATGTCACGGCAGACAGGTTGCCTGCTGCACTCGTCAACACCTATCTTGATATCAAGAGCTCGGCCAAGCTATAAAAAACATCATGATTAAAAGGGTGAAAGCTGAACATCTATTTCAAAATGCTCATCACATTTACTCGGAGTCGACTATGGGTAGGTGGAGAAAAACCACTAATAATAGTACCAGATAGTCTGATTTTCCTCGAGATTCTCCTGGTCTTGGCGCAGGCGTTCAAGGTAGTCATGGATGGCAACATCGGTGTAGACGTAGGTGTCAATTAAGGCGAGCTTTTTCTCCCATGGATGGAATTCATATATACGCCTGCCATCTGGCAGAATGGCAATCAAATCACGATGTTCCGAGGCACGCAGATAATTCTTGCCAAGTCGCGGAACATTAAAGACAACTTCGTCTGTTCGAACGGTACCAGGCAGCAGGCGGGCCTCTTCATGCTGTTCCTGGAGCAACCTGGCAATCGGTACCCGGTAGAGATCCGTCTCCTCCTTACCTTTGGTATTGAATGTGTAGTAGGGAGTAACTCCAATGAGGCGCAATTGCTGGCGTAACGCTGCTGTCTCAAAGCGGCGGGAATTGTAGTAGGTGTACACCAATTGATTGTACACCGCCAAGCCAAAAAGCCTGAATTTCTGCACTGCAGCCATTGTTTCAGGAGTTATCTCGGTAAGATGCTCGAAGTGAGTAACCATGATGATCTCCCGCCGTCCCGGGATATGGTAGCGCGAGATCGTCCGCACCAGCGTATCGGTAATACGTTGCGGCAAAGTTACAAGTGTCCGGGAGCCTATCCTTATTCGTACCACATGAGGAATAGCGGCAAGCCTGTTCAGCAGTTCATCAAGCAGTTCATCGGTTAGAAGCAAAGGGTCACCCCCGGTTATCAAGACTTCAGAAATTTCCTCGGTCTGTTCAATCCAGCGTATGGCCTTTTCTAATTTTTCCGGCTGGAGAGCGGCTTGCTCGGAATAGACATCTTCGATCTGCCAATTGCGTTGACAATATACACAGATTTGCGGACAGGTAAGCACTGGCTTGAGAATCACTATATTGGGGTATCGCCTGGTTATGCCCTCTATTGGTGTCGTATCACGTTCAAGCATGAAATCCATTGAGCAGGAACCAGACTTTTTGTTGCTCCTCATTTTCTGGACGTAATCCGGAGGCGGCAGTACCTGAGCTCGAATGGCACGGTCATAATCCCCATTATCCCGATCATTAAAAAGTGACAGATAGTACGGTGTAATACCAAATGGAATCCGATTTTTACGGGCCTGAACGATTGCCTCAATCTCGGCGTCGGTCAGATCAACCAGCTCTCGCATAGCTTCAATATCTCTTACAATATTGGAGGTCTGCCACTGCCAGTCGTTCCACTCCAGGTCCGTTATATTAAAATATGTTTGTATGCGCTGCCTATTTGTACTGCGAATGGCGATAAGCTGGTCGCTCAAGCCGTTGGCGTAACGCTCCATGGAAGCCGTTGTTGTGCGGGCCATCTCGGAAAGATAAGCTGAGCGGGCAACTGCTGCCTGGTGCCCTTCGAGGTTCTGAAAGTCGGGTGGCTCATCTGAATATATTCCTGCTTTGCCGCTCACCCCTTTGATCAGGTGTTCAATCTCGGCAATGAATCCCTCACTGAGTTCGGGATAGCCGGTATGGTTTTTGTCATTGAGTAGAATATCGAGATAGGTCAGTACGCTAAAGCTGGCAAGGCCTTCACTGCGCCTGCTAAGAATAGAGCGAAATACCCAGACAGCGTCACGGCAGAGAATCCATTCTAGCGGCGGTATCGACTTGGCATGATCGAATATGGCTGAAAGGATCGTAGCCAGATACACTTGCAGCTCTTGCCGTTTTTCTTCTAATGGTATGGATTTTATCAGAATGGCCTCGATCTCTGGATTTTTAGCAACGGCAGCTTTCAGTCTTTGCAGGAGTTTTACATCCATCCAGATATCCTTTAACTTAGTTTTGTAACGTATTTATTTTATGACGTGGGCAATTAGGGATGAATGTCGCCGACCTGTCTCACCCAACATTCGTGGTTTGACATAATACATGAGAGTGGCGCTCATTTTTTGGACTATCTATCAATATACCAGATTGGTTGCTGGAAACAAGTAGCCTTTCTAACTGCCCATCTGCAAATAATTGATATTTCAGCGACATACAGCAGAAAGATATGCTTCTAGAGATAAACAATTGAAAACGAAGAAGAGCTTTATTCAGGTCCACTGGTGAGGTTTTTCTGCAGAAGAAAATTGGGCAGATCCTCCACCCGATCACAGGAGACCTGCTCCATGATCTGCTGCAATTCTTTTTTAAGGATTGCTATGGTGTGGTTACCGCCTCTTTTACCAAGTGCGGCAACGCCATACATGAACGCACGGCCAAGAAAAGTGAATTCGGCGCCGCTGGCGAGGCAATTGGCAATATCCGGCCCTGAACGCATACCACTGTCGATCATGATGGTGAGACGGTTTTTATATTTGGGGGCGATTTCATGAAGAGCAGCAATTGATGACGGGCCGGCATCGAGCTGTCTGCCCCCATGATTGGAAATGATAATCCCATCAACTCCCCACTCTATTGCTTTCTGGGTATCCTCGGTACTGGATATTCCTTTGATCACCAGCTTGCCCTTCCACTTATCACGAATCGATCTGACCCGGTCTTCATCAAGCCTTCCAGAGAAGGTACGATTCATAAACTGGCCAAGATGACGAAGATTCATGCCTTTAGGTATATAGGGCTTGAGCGTTTTGAACTCAGGTTGTCCAGCCACCAGGGTCTGCAATGCCCAGTTGGGATGGGAGATAATCTGCAAAATATTGCGCAGCGTCATCCTCGGAGGGATGGAGAGACCGTTGCGAATTTCTTTGGGTCTGACGCCAAAGGTCGGTGTATCTGCAAGAATGACCAGTACCGGATATCCTGCCTGGGCGACCCTTTCGATAAGCTTATCACGCAACTCTAACTCAGTAGGATGATAGAGTTGAAACCAGGCACTGCCCTCGGTGATCTCGCCAATCTTTTCGATACTGGCTGTTGCCACGGTACTCAGGATGAACGGCAATTGCTGCTCAAATGCTGCTTGTGCCAGAATCTCAGAAGCTCGAGGCCACATCAGCCCCTGCAAGCCAATAGGAGAGATACCAAAGGGTGCTGAATATGTTTTACCAAAAAGCTCTGTGTGCAGCTGAGCCTCCCCGTGGTTTCTCAGATACTGGGGCTTGAGTTGAACCCTGCGGATATCGCTGGTATTTCTGGCTAAATTAACCTCATTGTTGCAGCCGCCATCTAAATACTCAAAGGCAAACTTGGGTATACGCTTTCTTGCCTTTTCTCGCAGCATCGGCACGGAGGGATATTCTGGGTCGATATAGTCTTTCATGGCAAACCTTCAGACTGAGGAAAGAGATACTGTTTTTGTTAACGAAGCTTAAAAACTCCGCGGCCACTTCCCTGATAAAATAGGTCAATGTCAGAAGAAGACAACCTTGCCAACTTTCAAAGAGCTCCTCCATACGCGTTGAGCTCAGGTGGGTCATGTAAAGATCAGCAGGCTCCTGGTCATTCAGGATATTTCCGGTAAGTATTTCCAATAACGACTGGGCATGTATTGTCTCTGGAGTAAGGGGTTGCGTCTTTCCTTTATAGCAATGGCCTCATGAAAATAATTCCACAGACGCTGGTAATGGATTTCACTCTGACAAAGATGTTTTTGAGGTAGTTCCCCCGAGGTTCGCACCTGGCTGCTGAAACCCTCGTCAATGTAAATACTTTGGCAGGAACTTCCATCCCAGTACAGCGCCTGATTTCTGCGAACATCATGCAGGACCCAGGAATAATTCGCCAGTCTCTTTCGAAAATGTTGAGCGCAGTAGCCAATTACATTGTAATCGGGCTCGAATGGAGCGTACTGCAAACCATCCTCAAGAATTCTAAAACGTACAAGTCCATTAAAGCGATGTGCTTCTCGCCTGACTTTTCGGGAAAGCTTGTGAAGAAAATTCACTGAATCGTGGGTATGCCAGTACAACACGCTTTCTCCGTATTGAAGAGATTCACGAACCATGCAATATAAGTGCGTAGCCATCTCATCGTTTTCACTTAAAAAACCATCAATGGCCAAGCTTGCTGCTATACCTTTAAGGCTTTGTAAATACTTAAAAAAGCGCATGGCCTGGCTCTGGTCGGTTTGTACATTATGTACATCTGTGAATAACGAGGATGCATAATGTTGGCTGGGATAGATACCTTCGACTTCATTATTTGATTTGACGGCTATGGCGACGGCAGTGAGCATGCCTTCAAATGAGCCGTCATGAAGATAGGTGATCTGTGTTGGCATATGATTAGAATAGACGGAGTTGAGGACTTTGTCTCGGTCTTTGGTTTTTCGGTTTTTCTATGGTATGCATGGCCTCCACAACTTGCTTAAAGGAGTATGGTGCTTGTACCACCTTTCTGCCGTTTAGCGAGATAAAATATTTGGCTCGCTTTAAAACCAGGCCAATTTTGGTAAGATCCTCCAGACGAATTGTTGTCACCCTCCTCGTCTGCACTATGCGCCTGGCGGAAATTACGCCGATACCAGGAACACGCAGTAGCTCCTCATAGCTGGCCCGATTAATATCCAACGGAAACAGTTCATAATTTCGCAAAGCCCAGGCGGCCTTAGGATCGATACGCTCATCCAGGTTTGGGGCAGCATCGGTGAGTATTTCATGGGCTTGAAAACGGTAAAAGCGCAACAACCAATCAGCCTGATAGAGCCGATGTTCACGCATCAGAGGTGGCCCCCCTACTGGCACCGGCAGGGATGGATCGGTATTAACCGCCATATAGGCAGAATAGTAGACCCTTTTCAAATGCATTTTTTTATAGAGGCCGGCACTTAAATTAAGTATTTGCAGATCGTTTTCCTGAGATGCTCCGACAATAAGCTGTGTTGATTGGCCAGCCGGGCAGAAGCGCAGGCTCTTTTTACCTCTTTTCCGCTCGAGCCGATGCCCCTGGAAGCTCTCGCCTATCTGCTGCATTGGGGTAAATATACTTATTTTGGTCTTTTGCGGTGCCAGACGCAGCAGGGATGACTCTGAAGGTAACTCTATGTTCACGCTCAGTCTGTCGGCCAGGATGCCTGCCTTGTTGACCAATTCCCTTGATGCTCCGGGAATCACTTTTAGATGGATATAGCCATTGAATTGATGCTTTTCCCTTAACAGGCGGCAAACCTCGATCATGTCTGCCATGGTGGCATCGGCTGAGGAATACACTGCCGAACTGAGAAACAGGCCTTCGATATAATTACGCAGATAAAAGTTAATGGTAAGCTCAGCTACTTCGACAGGAGTGAATGTGGCTCGTTCACGATTGTTGGAACGCCGGTTAATACAGTAGCAACAATCGTAAACACAGGCATTGCTTAGCAGAACTTTCAGCAGAGAAATACATCTGCCGTCCGCGGACCAGCTGTGGCAAATACCGCTTTTATGACCATTGCCGATGCCACCGGCAGTAGTACCCCGATCACTGCCACTGGAGGCACAGGATACGTCATACTTCGCAGCATCGGCCAGAATTCTAAGTTTTTCCTCGATTTTCATCACATATCACAACATCAACTCACCACTTAAAATAAGCATGATTCCGGACTTCCCAAGAGTCAGAAGAGCGTAAGTTTTGATTCTCGGAGATAAGTATACTTTCATGGGGTTATCACAGAGTGACTACCCGGAAAAAATATTGACAGCCACCACTGTTTCCACCTAAACAGACAATTCGCAAAGTGCATTAAAGACTTCTGTATTATAGTTGCTCTGTAACACAGGTGATAGTGTTACCGATGAACATTTGCTGCTAAGGCGATAAGACGGAGGAAATGATATATGGAATTAAGTGATGGCGAAAAACTCATTTTGATCATGCTCGGTGACCTCCAACAAGCACAGGGTATTAAAGAGAGCGTCAACCCTGAGCTGATCAAGGCAGCCATTTACTATGATTGTCTGTGGGGATTGAGCTGGGAGTATCCGGGTATTCCATTCAAAGATTGCGCCACGCCAGCAATAGTAACCTGGGTGACCGATATTTTGCAAATGTGGACAGTAATCGAGACAAGCTATGCCAAATTTTCCACCGAAGAAAAACAGCGGGTGGAACGGGAAGCACATCCTTTTGGTGCTAATCCCAGGTTCTGTGGTTTTGAGGCGGAAAGTGAAGCTGAAGAGCTCAAAACACTTACCTTTCTGGTAAATTACCTCAATAGGTTCTTAAACTTCAAGGGCCGGGATTTCACTTCTTCCATACCACTCAGCGGTAGGTACAGAAGGATGCATGAGGTTTATCAACCAATGTTGCCGGGACTCCGAAAAAATCGTCTCAGTGCAGATCAAATTATCGAGATCCTCCTCCAGGTCTCCTCTTCATAAATGCCAAGCAAAAAAAAGAGGCTTTGCAGTTGCAAAGCCTCTCAAGATTACTTTAAATTTTCTATTGTACTTTTGTTTCCTTTACTCCCTTATATCTTTCATAAAGGTCATGGAGACGTTCGCGCAGACGGCGTATTTTTTTGGAGTCTTCCGAGGAAGAAAATCTCGGTTCACTTATTGAATATACACTGTTGTGCAGATCATCAATGTCCCTTTCAATGGCAACGCACCACTCATCAGTGCAGATGGAATCCATTTCATCTGCTTCGATGATGTCTCTTTCCAGTTCGTCCAAGGAAGAGGTTAGATTCTCCATAAACTTTTCATGGTCAAGGGTGAAGTTTTCAACCATATCTTTTTGCTGTAACATAACGTACCTCCGATAATGAAAAGTAAATGAACTAAAAGTGCAATTTAGGATGTGAAATATGACCAGCTAAAAGACTTACTTCATACTGCCTTTACAACACTTGGATAATTCTCTACCGGGCCACCAATTACTCCTATTGCATGACCGTAGTCCATTTACTGTTAGTGTTTTTTTCCACTGAAATTTTATCAGCCAGTGGGAGCGAATCCTCAGAAAGGCTATTTGCCATGAGGAATCTTTATTACCCGACAATGTAATACAGGTGAGAAATTGTGCCATTTTTCAATCGCACAATTATTGCTTATTCTCTGGTTGATGGGAAAAAGCGTAATCTCGTCTAATCGAATCTAGCATTAGAGAGTAATACATGAGCTTTCCGCAGATGTTTTAGACTGGCAACAGAAGACAATTTTACCCAAAATAAAAAAAGCCCCTGTTCTAAAAAACAGAGGCTATCAGAGTTGAGATTTAGAAAAATGCTATTTCTCTGATTTCTCAACCACACCTGTTCCATGACAGGTCGGACATTTCGTATCCGGGGTGCAAACCATTCCATCATCATGTTCTGTACTTTGCCATTCGGGGCTGGTTTCGCAAACCCCTTCGATTACTTTATTTCCCTGGCAAGTAGGACACTGTTCGTTTTTTGTTTCGCTCATAAAACTCTCCTGAAAATTAACTGATTGAATAATGCATTCTGCAATTTTAAGCAAAACACTTCAAAGCTATCTTAACCGATATTTTGAAATTAATCACTTGGCAATAAAAGCCAATAATAATTATTACCTTAGCCTTAAACCAGGAGGAATAGGCTTTAACCCGCATTTCTCATGAACATTGTGTTGACTCTTAAAAAATTATTGAGATTCCAAACTCTAAGCTTCGGTTTTTTTTACTTTTCAAATCAACACAATGTTCACCAAAGGCCAGCCGATCTCACCGAGTCTGCAGCGTTGC
>JASJDT010000018.1 GCA_030065655.1 Desulfocapsaceae bacterium
AGATCTACCAAGTGCTGGCCAATCATGCAGCCATTGCCATTGCCAATGCCAGTCTTATAGATTCGTTGTACATGTCGGAACAAACACGAATAAGAAAAATTGAAGAACTGGAACAGGAAAAAGAAAAAAATGTTGCACTGACCAATGAGTTTGAGTCGATATTCTCCACCATTGTCTCTGGGGTTATATTAATGCGCAAAGGCCGTTATCTGGCTCGTTGCAATGATAAACTTGCCGAAATATTCGGCTATGAATCAGCCCAGTCGATGCATGGTATGAGCACGCTGGAGCTTCATCTTTCAGAAGAGAAATATAGAGAATTTGGTAGAAAGTATTACGCTAAACTCACTGTTGGGCAGGTGGTTCAAACGGAATATACTCTAAAAAGAAAAGATGGCAGTCCGATTCTCTGTCGTCTTTCAGGTAGGGCTGTCGATCAATCGGAACCGCCTGACCTGGACAAGGGGTTCGTCTGGCTGGTTGATGATATAACCAGAAGCAATACACTGGAGAAGGAAATTCTGCAGGCCAGAAAGCTGGAGTCAATAGGTATAATGGCCGGAGGCATCGGTCATGACTTCAATAATATCCTTTCAGCAATCATGGGTAATCTGAGCCTGGCCAAACGGTTTCTCGAGCAGGATCACCCTCTTCAAGAGATGCTTGACTCTGCGGAAGAAGCGGCAAACAGGGCCAAGGATCTTACGGCCAAGCTTCTGCTTTTTACCAGACGCGAGGGGCGGAGCGTAGGCAAGATCTGGCTGCAGGAATTGTTTGCCGAATACAAATTTGAGCAGATGCTGGGTGAAAAAACAACCTTGCAGCTTGATTTTCAGGATGGATTGGCAGCCGTGAAGATTATGCCGGATCATCTCAAGGCAATCATTCAGAATCTGCTGGTCAACGCCGATAGCAGTACGGAGGGTGGTGGTAGAATAATCGTTTCCGGAGAAAATATTGAAATTCCAGATGATGAGGTTCCCGGACTCTCCGGTGGTAACTATATCAAGATTGAGGTTGCCGATAACGGCAGTGGTATAGATACAGACATCCTGGAAAATATTTTCGATCCTTACTTCACCACCAAGACCAGGAGCAGCAGTTGGGGCAGCGGCCTGGGTTTAGCCATTGTCCATTCCATTGTCAAAAAGAATCACGGCTCAATAAGTGTTCGTTCGGATAAGCAGGAGGGAACCGTCTTTACCCTTCTTCTGCCGGCAGCAGGTGAGAGATTTGACAAGGTTGCTAGTTAAAATGGGACTAAGACAGAAAAGACTGCTTTATAGGTGAAAGAAAGATTTGCACAAAGTCTATGGTTTTGACAGAGTAGATAAGCTTTCCCAAACTGGCTTTTCGTGATATTGGTCATGATCTCTGCATCGGTTCCAGATGTTAATAAACGCTTTAAATATTAAATAATTTTCCCAAAGCCTCGGTAAAATATACCCTCCCCAAAGTAGCCCAGCTGAATAACCTCATCTAGCCGTCATAGATAATGGGTCTACCTATAGAAAAAACAGTATAATCTGCTGCGAAAACGTAACAATATCGATAGGAATCTCGCCAAGGCGAGACTTTTTAAACCATGAAGATGAAAGATTGGGGAGACGAGAAAAAAGTGGTAGTATGTGTTGCATAATAATAGGTAAAAATGGTCAATAAGGACCTCACAGGATAATAAAGATTTGCTGGTGAAGGAGGAGGATATGGCGGTAACAGCTGAAAATACAGTGATTGGTTTCATCGGCCTTGGTGTTATGGGGAACAGCATGGTTTCCCATCTGATGGAGAAAGGATATCAGGCGCATGTCTTTACGAGAACGAAAGCCAAGGCAGAGGAGGTTCTTCAAAAAGGTGCAGTGTGGCAGGATAGTCCAGCTGAAGTTGCCCGGAAGGCGAATGTAATCATAACTATTGTTGGGTATCCTGCTGACGTCGAGGAGGTGTATTTCGGATCGGAGGGTATAATTGACAATTGTGGCAAGGGCAGCACCGTCATCGATATGACCACGAGCAGTCCTGAGCTTGCCAAAAAGATTTTTGAAGAAGCAGGGATAAAAGGGATCAGTGCCCTCGACGCCCCCGTCTCTGGTGGAGATATAGGTGCTCGGGAAGCGCGTTTGTCCATCATGGTGGGGGGGCAAGAAGACAACTTTCTAGAGATGATGCCTCTCTTTGAAATCATGGGAAAAAATATCGTTTACCAGGGGCCGGCGGGAAGCGGGCAGCACTGCAAAATGGCCAACCAAATCGCCATTGCCGCCAACATGCTGGGAGTGTGTGAGTCCATCTGCTATGCGGAAAAAGCGGGCCTTGATCCGGACACGGTTCTCAAGAGCATCTCTGCGGGTGCCGCCGGTAGTTGGTCGCTCTCCAATCTTGCCCCACGTATGATTCAGGGTGATTTTGATCCTGGATTCTATATCAAGCACTTCATCAAAGATATGGGTATCGCCCTGCAATCTGCAGAGCAGATGGGGTTTAAGGCCCCGGGTCTGGCCTTGGCCAAATCGCTCTATGACAAGCTTGCAGATCAAGGCTGCGAAGATTTAGGCACTCAGGCACTTTACAAATATTATGACTAGGAGCCTGGCGGAGAAAGCTCTTTTTCCTCGTTTTAGCGCCATTTTCAGGAAATCGATGCTCGCAGGTAAGCGCAGACTCCGATATCAGCCCAATATCAGCAATATGGCTGTGCATGAATTCCTGAAAATGTCTTAATCTGAGAAAAAATCGCAATTCTCCAACACACTCCTGTTAGACCAGATTAATCCTCGATCAAGCAGGGGCTGGCGGAAAATGAAAGGGGATAGTGAATATGCAGACACACGTCGATTTTCAGGCGATCCAGGGGCTTTTTGAAAATGCCAGAAAACAGAACAGAGACTATCTTTTCGAGTACGAGGTCTACGATCTGATTCAATTTTCCGGCTCGGAAACACCTCCGGCATACTATGTTCTGGCAAGAAATGATCGCCTGGATAAGCAAAGGCTGGAAGAGGTTCCCGGTGAGAAGATTGTGGTCAAAATCATCTCCAGATATGTTCTGCATAAATCCGATGTGGACGGGATTGCCATCGTCAATAAAAGTGTTGAAGACATTCTTTCCACGGTTCGGCGCATGTATTACGAGGTTCCGGCTTCTTTCAAGGATATTGTTCGTAAGGGCAGATTTGAACTCCCGGAAAAGTTACAGGGGCTGGAAGAAGAGAGATTAGAGCAGATTGTCGCCGATTCCATCGAAGGTGTCGTTCTGTGCCAATATATGCATCCTGATTCTCAGGAATTTGGCAATGAGCTGCTGGTCAGCCTCAGACAGACCCGAGAGTTTGGCATGATCATCAGTGCAGGTTTGGGCGGCACAGATACCGAGCTCTATGCCAGTCGATTCAAAAAAGGCCAGGCAGTTGTCGCTGCTTCAACGCAAATGGTGAATGGCCAGGTATTCTTCGAGCTCTTTAAAAACACCATTTCCTATAAGAAGCTGGCAGGTCTCACCAGGGGCCAGCAGAGGATCGTCACCGATGAGCAGCTGCTTGAGTGCTTCAGTGCAGTAATCGAGGTAGGGAACCATTTTTCTCCCCTCAATCCTAACGCACCCTATGTCATCGATGAGCTAGAGATCAATCCCTTCGCCTTTTCAAATTATCTTATGCTTCCCCTCGATGGGCTCTGTCGCTTCACCGACAAGCAAACCCAGCGGCAGCGCCGGCCTGTAAGAGCTATTGACAAACTGCTCCATCCCCAGAAGATTGCCATTGTCGGGGTATCCTCACAGAAGATGAACATTGGCAGAATCATTCTCCAGAATGTCACCGAGCTTGGATTTGACGCTCAGCGTATTCTTTTAGTGCACCCTGGAGTTGCAGATATTGATGGTATTAAGACTGTCTCTGAAATCTCTGAAATCTCAGAGAAAATAGATCTGATGATTTTAGCCGTACCTGCTGCAGCAGCTGCCCATCTCGTCAAGCAGGTCATCGCCAATGACTTGGCTGAAGCGGTTATCCTTATTCCTGGGGGAATCGGTGATTACAACACTCAAGAGAGTGAGCTGATACGCATGCACGATACTTTGGAGAGCACCAGGAAAAAGGGCGTCACTACACCAGCTTTCCTTGGTGGCAACAGCCTTGGGGTGCTCTCCCGACCAGGTGGCTATGATGCTCTGTTTATCCCTAAATCCAAACTTCCCAAAACACAGGGGAAACATCAGCGCAGAAGTGCATTGGTCAGTCAAAGCGGCGCCTATATGATTACCAGGATGAGTAAACTCTCTTTTCTTGATCCGGCATACGCGGTTTCCATTGGCAACCAGATAGACCTGACAGCAGGAGATTTTCTTGAATATTTCAAGAATATAGACTTCCTTTATACCATTGCTTTTTACATAGAAGGGTTTGTTGATTTAGACGGCCTGGCTTTCTCTGAACACGTGAAACAGGCCGTTTCAGCCAGAAAAGAAATAATTTTTTACAAAGCGGGCAGAACTGCAGAAGGCAAAACGGCAATGTCGGGTCATACCGCTTCTATAGCCGGTGATTATATGGTCTGTGAGTCCTGCATCGGTCAAGCTGGGGCGTTTGTGGCCGAGACGTTTACAGAGTTTGAAGGATTGCTCTGTCTCTCAAACGCCTTACACGACAAAATTATCACTGACAATAAGCTGGCGGCAGTGAGCAATGCTGGTTACGAAGCGGTGGGTATTGCCGATAATATCATGGGGGATGACTATTCCCTGGAAATGGCCAAACTCGAAAGAGATACGATTGTCAAATTAGATGCAATCATCGAAAAGGCCGGTTTATCTACTCTTGTTCATACGGCGAACCCCATGGATGTGACGCCCATGGCCAGTGAAGAGGTCTATACCGGCATAATAAGAACTCTTCTCGAGGATAATCAGGTCGATGTGGTAGTTGTGGCTATTGTCCCGCTAACCCCTATTCTCCATACTCTGCCGGATGAGCATATCGGTGATGAGGTCGAATCAGACGGCATCGTGATTGTGGACCAGATTGCTTCCCTTAACGATTCTTCTGATAAACCTTTGATAATGGTCGTCGACAGTGGTCCGCTCTATGATCATCTGGCTAATTCCCTTGAGCAGAGAGGATTGCCCGTTTTCAGATCTGCGGATCAGGCTGTCCGGGTCGTGGGGAAGTATGTGCAGAAAAGACTCGAACTGCAAATGACAGCTGAGTAGACAGGATTATAAAAAGGTCATGGCTTTACGCAAGGTCATCGCGGACAGTTCATCAATCATTCTCCTACAGAAGGTCGATCTCTTTGATGTATTTTGTGATCAATATAACCTGGTAATTACCGAAGATGTGTTTGCGGAGTTGACTAGCAACGGGAAAAAAGGATCCGCTTATCTGCGCAAGGTGCTACGTGACTGGGTGCGGCAGCCGTTGCCGGAGAGTATAGATCATAGTATGGGCCAGGGTGAAGCTAGTAGTATTGCTTTGTTTCTGGAGGGCGGCGGTGACTTCGTCCTGCTTGATGATAAAAAAGGAGCGAACTACTGCAGGAATAAGTCGATTCCGTTCATCAACAGCCTGCTGGTGTCACGACTCCTCTACATTTCTGGTGCCATCGATGCAGCTGCATATGATAGAACTACGATGCAGCTTACTAAGCAGGGATATTACTCAGAGAAGATTATCAATAGAGCTGAGAACATCAACAAAAACGAACTGAGCCGCTTTCTTCCTCAACCTCTTTAATCTATAGGGATTGGCAAGCTTATGAAATGGCATATTTCATTTTATGGCCACCGGTAATCTCGAATCCATTAGCTATATAAAAAGAGACTGTACCACTAAACTCAGGAAGTGGCGGAGTGCATAACTCAAGCCTCTTCCACCTTTTAGTTTCAGCAAAATCGATTATACCAGCAACTAACTGCTTGCCAAAAGTCTTGGACCTGTACTCAGGCTGTACATATAGCTCCTGGATGATTCCAAAAGCACCTTCGGCATAGAGGGAATAACTTTCACAAACGCCAGCGAAACCAACGATTTTTTGGTTATCAAAGGCGGCAAGCACGATATAGTGACCTTCTTGAATAAGCTTTTTGCAAAGCTTTTCGGTCACAGTAACATCGAGATTGAAATGACTCGTTCCAGTTCTTTCGGAGATTTCACTGGTCAGGCAGACTGTCAGCCTGGCAATTTCATGGGCTTTTTCAGAGCCAACTATTCTATATTCCACCTGATTGCCTGTTATAGAAACTAACTAGTCTGTCGTCTGGTTCCCAGTTTTGCGGCTTTCAATGAATATCTTGAAATTGTTGATTAAACTCTCTTCAAGATCCGGGCTTGAGTTGACGAATTTCATGAAGTCGATCATCCTGTTTATGACCTGGGGAGGGGCTGCGTGCTCAATTTTGCAGGCGCCGTCTTCCGCTGTTTCCTCATCGATGGTAAGAATCTCAGTGAAGAATTTCTTAAGAGTGGTGTGCCGGAAGATGACATCTTCGGCGACGATACGACCGGCGGAGGTCATGGTGATGACCTCGTAGGGGGCATAATTAATAAGTCCTTTACTGGAGAGGGTGCGTAATGCCTCGGTAACCGAAGCCCTGCTGACACCAAGATGGTCGGCAATATTTTTGGCCCGGGCAACCTGCTTTTCCTCAACGATGTGATAGATCGTCTCAATGTAATCTTCTAGACTTGCACTCAGTTCCATGCTGTTGCTCCGTTATACAAGTGCCTAACCGTTAATGGCCGCCCATAAAAGATACTAGAATTAAAAGAATCCTAGCTTGCGAACTCAGAACTCCAGATCTCTTTATCATTTTGGAGACTATGGCAGCTAAATCATTATTCTGTGCACAACTGCTTTAACAATTCCTGGATAGTAAGAGGTTCTTAACGAAAGTGCAACCACGAGTAGCCAATTTTACCTTTGTTGCAGAGCAGCATGGTGATTATGCACCCCGAGCTCGGCGATGTGGAGTTGAGTGGTTAATGATCTTGACCTTGAAGCTAATAATTGCTTGATTGCAAGCATGGTTATTTATAGTTATTTGTGGTTTGTATGCGTTATAAATATAATGCGTGTTGACATAGACGGAACAAAAGAGCAATTTGTCACAGAAGAAAACAGGATAGCCAATGGAATCATCAACAAAAAACAGATTTATAACAACGCGTGAAGTAGCCGAATTACTCAAAGTAAATGAGAAAATGGTCTACACACTCATCACCGACAAAGGCTTGCCAGCTACTAAGGTGACCGGTAAATGGCTCTTTCCGCGGAGGTTGGTGGAGGAATGGCTGGAACTTAATATAGAGAATGGTCCTATAAAAGCGGCAGCTCTTTCCTCGGACAGCGGTCGATTACTGTTGGCCGGCAGTGATGACCCTTTTTTTCAGAAAACACTCTCACTTTTTCATGCCAAGGTGACCGATACGATTGCTTTTTTTGCCAATGTGGGCAGCATGGGTGGCTTGATGTGTTTGCGCCGGGGGCTTTGCCATATCGGTATCTGCCATCTTCTCCAGGATGACAACCAAGAGTACAATTTTGATTTTGCCGAGCAGGAGCTTGCCCAATCTCCCGTCTTTATAAACTTTAGCCGGCGCGAACAGGGTATTCTCGTGGAGCGGGGAAATCCTAAAAAAATTAGCTGTATAAATGATCTGGGCAGAGAGGATATCACCATTGTCAATCGCCCTTTAGGCACGGGAACCAGGTTACTCTTCGATTACGAAATAGCCAAATCGGACATCACGGCTTCACAGATACGTGGATATGACCAGGAAGTTAGTCGTCATGTCGATGCGGGTATGGAAATTCTGGCCGGGCGGGCAGATGCTGCACCGGCAATCAGAGCAATTGCCGGAATGCTTGATCTTGACTTTGTTCCACTGCGCTGGGAACGCTTTGATCTGCTGGTCAGTCGCGAACGTTTTTTTGAGCGAGGCATCCAGAACTTTTTAGGGATTCTTCAAGAAAAATCCTTTGCCAGATTGGCCGAAACCTTTGTCGGTTACGATATTTCTGCAAGCGGGAAGATGATTTTCCCTGATAATTTAAACAAAAAGGAAGGGTTATGAAAAAGTTGCTATTAATCGTTTGTTCAGTCTTTGTGTTGCTGGGAACTCAGGCGCTGGCTGCGGGCAAAGTCCTGACCATGTCCACAACCACCAGCACCCAGTCTTCCGGACTTCTTGATGTATTGTTGCCCGAGTTTAAGAAAGATACCGGTATTGAAGTCAAGGTCATTGCCAAGGGCACCGGGGCAGCAATTCGGGACGGTATGGACGGCAATGTCGATATCATCTTTGTTCATGCCAAAGAAAGAGAGCAACAGTTTGTCGAAGATGGCTACGGTACCAAAAGATATGCGGTCATGCACAATGATTTTGTAATCATCGGCCCTCCTACTGATCCGGCGGGAATCAAGGGGCTCAGTGACGCGGCCGAGGCGCTACAGAAAATTGCTGACACCGAAGCGGAATTCATCTCCCGGGGTGACGACAGCGGCACCCATACTAAGGAGCAGATTCTTTGGCAAAACAGCGGACTTGAATTGACGGAAAGAACACAGACGATCGTTAAAAAAGGCAAGCAGAAGGAAGTGTCCTTCTTGCTCCCGGCAAATGCTGATAGCTGGTATGTCTCCATCGGTCAGGGCATGGGCAAGACGACTACCTATGCTGATGAGAAAGGTGCCTATACCCTGGCCGACCGGGGTACCTTCATTAAGTATAAATATGGCAAAACACCGGCGATTGATCTCGAGGTTCTTTGTGAGAGTGATGAAATGCTGGCTAACCCCTACGGCATCATTCCGGTGAATCCGCAGAAACACCCGCATGTCAAATATGACCTGGCCGAGGACTTTGCCAAATGGATCACTTCACCGCGCGGCCAGAAGTTGATTTATGATTATCGGCTGGTTGGCAAGCAATTGTTTTATCCGGATGCCATAGGGATTGCCGAATTGAACTAGCGGGCAACTTGGAAGATGATCTTTTCAACCGATATCAGCGTCTTGGCAGGAAATTTTATCCTAGGAATCTTATCTATATGCCTGTGGTAAAATACCCTGCCACTCCCCGATCTTGGCCGAAAATTATCATTTTTCAAAGTAATCCCGAAATGTCTATAAATTATTCGAACCTATATTGTTTCTGTTATTTTTAAAGAGCATAATGAGGGGCAGTAATAAAGGAAGTATATGGATCTTTTGACGGATAGCCTGTATCAGGCCTTTCTGCTCCTCATTTCTCTTGATGCTGAGCTATTTGAAATTGTCGGAGTCTCCCTTACGGTTTCCAGCAGTTCGACAGCGATTGCCGCACTTGTCGGGCTGCCCTGCGGCTTTCTCATCGCATTTCGTGAATTTCCCGGTAAAAGGTTGACCATCACGGTTCTCAATACCCTTCTTGCCTTGCCCACGGTCGTTATCGGGCTCATTGTCTATTCCTTTATTTCCCGGCGAGGTATTTTCGGGCCTCTGGAACTGCTTTATACTCAAAAGGCCATTATTATAGGTCAGGTGATCCTGATCATTCCGGTAATCACCACGTTGACCATAGCCGCCATCAGCCGCATCGATAAACGCTATCGCAAGAGCGCTCTGACTCTGGGAGCAGGAGAGTTACAGGTGGCTCTGGTTATTTTCAGGGAAGCGCGTTACGGTATAATAGCTGCTGTCGTCGCTGCCTTTGGAAGGGTTATCGCTGAGGTTGGGATATCCATGATGCTTGGCGGCAATGCCAAAGGATTTACCAGAACAATGACCACCGCGATGGCGCTCGAATATGATAAAGGAGAGTTTGTCCTGGCGGTGGCTTTGGGCATTGTCCTCATGAGTCTGGCCTTTTTAATTAATATGCTCTTTCATTTCTTTCAGGGCAGGACTGAGGTCAATGCTCTATAGTATCCAAAATCTGAAAAGATCTCACGGCCAGACAACGATTCTTGATATCGACAGTCTGGAGATTCAGGCCGGCAAAGTATATGCTCTAATCGGCCCGAACGGTGCTGGTAAAACGACCCTGCTCAATATTCTTGCCTTCCTGGACCTGCCCTCAAGCGGTGAACTAAGTTTCCAGGGTGAAGCTGTCCAGTATCATCCACGCGTTCTGCAGAGGCTCCGTCAAAAAGTGGTTCAACTGGACCAGTATCCCATTCTGTTTAGCGGCAGCGTTAGAAAAAATGTCGAATATGGTCTCAAAGTTCGTAAAGTTGAGCGTAAAAAAAGGCAACTAATGGTGGAAAAGGTGCTGGCGCTGGTTGGCATGTCCCGTTTCATCAATGCGGATGCCCGGACGCTCTCAGGCGGTGAGACCAAGCGTGTCGCTTTAGCCCGAGCCCTGGCTGTTGAGCCCGATGTGCTGCTTTGTGATGAACCAACTGCCAACGTTGATGCGGAAAATCAGCAGATCATTCTTGATATTCTCAAAGATTGTAATAGTGAGAAAAAAGTCTCTCTCCTCTTTGCCACGCACTCTCTCTCAGATGCTGCCCGTCTTGCCGACCACACCATTGTCCTGCAGAACGGCAGGCTTGCCCAAGCAAGAAAGACCAATGTTTTCACAATTGAACATCAGGAATATAGAGGTTCCGGCAGTATCTGGCGAATTGGCGGGAGTCTTGAATATTCTCAAGAGGTCGTTGATCCGGGTGTTCCATATGCTAGTCATGTTCACTTGGACCCGGAGAAAATCACCTGTTTTCCCATCGACGAACTGCCCAACGTAGATGTTCCGTTCTGGCAGGGTACAATCCGGAAAATCGAGCGCCATGGTAAGGGAATCAGGCTCAGCGTTGATTGCGGTGTGGCGCTGCAGATTATGATGAGCTTAGAAGACTACACAAGTACAAATCTTCACGTTGAGCAACAGGTTGGAGTGAGCTTTCGGTTGACTCCGGATATGTTCTTTAATGTCTGATTCCACAAACGGGATGAGCACCTTGATGTGCTGAGAAGTTATCGGTTTTCGGTCCTTTGTCCTTCATGATCCTTTGTGACATACTTTCAGAAGGAAACCATCAAAACAGAATTGACAATAACAATCATTCCTATTATACATAAGCGTATTACTTAAATTGCGATCCGTTGCCATAAGCTCATCCAGACAAACGCGTAAGGTAAAAGGTAAGATATCCCGAGCTCAGTCTCAACACGGGTAAAAAAACTAGAAAAGCCGGTCATGTAAATTTTTATCTAATCAAAATGATAAGAGAAACTGCCGGCAGATATAAAGAGATTTTAGAGGAGTGCTATCTGAGTGCTCCCGATAACGGTTAACAGATAATCAGGAGAAAATTATGCAGAAATGGGAATGTCCTTGCGATTATATTTATGATCCGGAAGAGGGTGACTACGAAAATGGCGTGGATCCAGGAACACCATGGGAAGAAGTACCGGAAGATTGGGTCTGTCCAAAATGCGGGGCCGCAAAAGAGGATTTCTGGAAGTATGATTAAGAGTTGATCCGGCTCTATCTGGCTGTCCAGTGGATGTTTTCAAACTGGTCTGCTGAGCAGGGCTGGAGGACCAACTTATCAAGCAAAGGGCGTCTGCATGTTGGCAGGCGCCCTTTTTTTTATACTTTGTCGCGTTCTGAAATTAGCTAGTTTTGATACACTTTCCTGCAAATTTTTATAGACAACTTATTATTGTTCAGAAGCTGGATATCAAAAAAAACGGTACCAGGTGATGTGATTTATACGTTTAACTGAAAGAGACCTTGAAAGATGTATCTTGCCAGAACCTTTCACCGGGGCAACCATAAATATTCCCTTCGTCAGTCCTATTTTGATGAGCACCGGGGAACCTACAGTCACCGACAAATTTTTGATCTTGGCAGGGAGCCGGGTCGCTACATAGAACGGCTTGACGAACGTGTCATTTGCTTTGCAGAACCGCTGGAGGACGCGGTAGCCGAGGCCTCGGGGAAAGATCCAAACATTCTTCTTGAAAAACTGCTTTGGGATTTTCTGCCGGCTGAAATTCGCCGGATAATCGGCCAGTTTCAGAAGCAGACCACACCTAAACTGAGCCCGTTAACCCCTACGGAAAAAGCTGAAATATCCAGATACGTCCATATCTTTGATAGGCGCCGTCTTTTTTACATCCGCTACGGCGCAGTGGACCAGAGCCGAATATATCGGGTGAAAGATAAACTGTATCGGCCCTTACTGTTCAAGTCGCGTGATGAAAAAGAGTATTATATCAGAGAGATGGAAAGAGCGTTGCGACCTGATGAACTCAAGAAATACATTTACGTCATTTTTAACCTGCAGCAGAATTTTCCCCAGAGTTATGCCGCTTTTATGCCTGAGGCGCTGGCGGAGGAACAGACGGAGGATGTCTTCCTGGAGGAATTATGTCGCTTAAACGATGATTCCACTTTCTGGCAGGATGAAGAAGAGGGTCAATTTCTGCGGGAACATCTGCAGGGATATCTTATCTCTTTTTTTGATAGCCATTTTACCCGCCGTTCCTACGATTATGATTTTTATCAGTCATTCAGAAGGGCTCATCGCAACTTTGTCTGGCCGCAGAAGAAAACGGCAATGACGGACGAAGAGTCCAGCCGCATTTTTGGCAAAAAGATGACAGAGTTGAAGAAAATGACCTTAACAGAGCTGACCAGACTTTTTCGCAAAAGTGCAAAGGAGCATCATCCCGACAGCGGCGGCAAGGCGGAAGATTTTATCAAGCTGCTGGAGACCTTCGAGATCTTGAAGGCGAACCTCAGGAAAAAATGATGCCACTCATTGCCATTTCTTTCTACATCACCGTGTAGAACAACAGAAGTTTGTATATTTTTGCCTGATTGTATTAATCTTTAGTAACTTACTTTTTTTATTTATGCACTCTGTCCAGCGACTTAAACTTGATGAGAAAGCTCAGAAAATTCTCTACCAGGGATATCGTGCTATTATACAAAACCATATATCTACAGGTTTTCTCGGAAAAACTGCGCCTTATTCTTGAACCTTCTCTGGGAAAATAGTACGTTGTCGCTTTCAAGCGAAACACATTCACCACCTAACAGAGCAAAGTAATGGAAGAGGAATGAATGGCAAGAACTATTGAGATATATGACACCACTCTTAGAGATGGCACTCAGTCGGAAAATTTCAATCTCTCCGTCGATGATAAAATAAGGATAACCCGGGAGCTTGATAACCTGGGGTTTGATTATATTGAAGGCGGCTGGCCCGGCTCAAACCCCATCTCAGTCGATTTTTTTAATAAAATGAAAGAAGTGCAGCTTCACAGAACCAAACTGGCAGCCTTTGGTTCCACCAGACACTTTCACAATACCCCCGAAAAAGATGGCAATCTGCAGGCGCTTCTGGAGGCCGAAACACCGGTGGTGACCATATTCGGCAAAAGCTGGGATATCCATGTCCATGATGCCCTGAAAATCGGGCTGGATGACAATCTGCTGATCATCGAGGATACGCTTGCCTACCTCAAGCCAAAGGTTGATGAGCTTATCTATGATGCCGAGCACTTCTTCGACGGTTTCAAGAAGAACAAAGACTATGCTCTGGAAACACTGGGCAGCGCAGTGCGGGGTGGTGCGCAGACCATCGTTCTTTGTGACACTAATGGCGGCACCCTGCCGGCGGAAATGCAGCCCATAATCTCCGAAGTACAACAATACCTTGACTCGCTAGACAGTAAGGTGAAATTGGGCATCCACTCGCACAACGATTCTGAGACTGCCGTTGCCAATGCCCTTTTGGCTGTATCCTTGGGAGTTGATCATGTCCAGGGAACCATTAACGGCTACGGCGAGCGTTGTGGTAACGCCAATCTCACCTCCATTATCCCGGCACTGGTCTTTAAAATGGAGCTAGATTGTGGAGTTAAGGAAAACATAGGCAATCTCTACAATACCTCCTGCCTTGTCGACGAATTGGCCAACCTCGGCCACAATCGTTTTCAGCCTTACGTCGGTGAAGCTGCCTTTGCCCACAAGGGAGGTATTCATGTCAGTGCCGTGGCCAGGAACCCGCAGACATATGAACACATCGAACCGGAAAAGGTAGGTAATATTAGGCGTGTACTTATTTCCGACCAGGCGGGTCGTTCCAATATTCTCCATAAGGCGAAATTGTGGGGTCTCGATCTCGATGCCAATGATCCTGTGCTCGCCTCCATCATTAAGGAACTCAAGCAATTGGAAAACCTGGGCTATCAGTATGAAGGAGCCGAGGCAAGCTTTGAGCTGCTAATGCACAAGTACCTGGGTATGCAACGCAAGTATTTTGAGTTCAACGGTTTTCGGGTCATGAGCAACAAGTATCGCATGGATAAGCCACCGTTGACCGAGGCTACCATCCGATTATCCGTGGGAGGAGATGAGGTGCATACCGCTGCCATGGGTGACGGCCCGGTCAATGCACTGGACCGGGCTATCCGCAAAGCTCTTAATCCCTTTTACCCCTGCCTCGAAGAGATGGAGCTCAGCGACTATAAAGTGCGGGTACTCACCGGTGAAAAAGGCACCGAGGCCAAGGTCCGGGTTCTCATTCAAAGCAAGGATGCCAAATCCAGCTGGGGGACGGTGGGTGTTTCGGTCAACATTATCGAGGCCAGCTGGCAGGCAATGGTTGACAGTATCAACTATAAACTGATGAAAGAGTACAATAACAGGTAAGTGCAGGTTGTGTGTACGGCTTATCGGAACTGCTGACATTCTGACGACATCTCAGAATATTCGCTATGAATTCAAGATCCTGGCTGCTTTTAATCCTGTCGCTATTGCTCTTACTTGCCTTTGTTGGCGGTAGTGTCATTAACTATCTGATAACCAGATCGGCCGTCCATCGTGAGATTGTCAAGAACGATCTGCCCCTGACCATGGACAACATTTATTCGGAGATCTCCGCCGAGCTTACCCGTCCTATTCTGGTTGCCTCAAGTATGGCCAGTGATACTTTCCTCAAGGACTGGGTCATGGACGGCGAGCTGGATCCGGAAAAAGTACGAAAATATCTCGCCGAGATACAACAAAAATATGGTTTTTTCTCTACTTTTTTCATCTCTTCCTATACCTTTAACTACTACCATTTCAAGGGAATCCACAAACAGATACGACCGGATGATAGTCATGATGTCTGGTATTACCGCTTTATTGGCTCGGGCAAAGAATATGATCTGGATGTTGATACGGACGAGGCAGCCGACAATGTACTCACCGTATTTATCAACCATCGAGTTGTAGATGAACAGGGCCGGCTTCTTGGCGTTACCGGAGTTGGCTTGAAGATGGCAGGCCTGGCCCGGCTTGTCCAAACCTACGAGGAGAAATACGGACGGCACGTTTATCTTGCCGACCAGGGGGGTAGTATCCAGATTCATCAGGATTCTTCACTTATTGAGACGAAAAATATCGCCGATTTAACCGGATTGGGCAAAATAGCGCAGGAACTGCTCGGCAACACTGAGACACCCGGCAACTACGAATTTGAGCGGGAGGGGGATAGAATCTTTCTTAACAGTCGCTATATGGACTCGCTGAACTGGTTTTTGTTTGTGGAACAGAGTGAGACAACCGCCCTGGCTACAGCCAGAATGAACTTTTTCCGTTCGGTAATAATAGGTGCTTTCGCTTCAATTCTGATAATCCTGATAACCCTGACTACCATCAGCAGATATCAGCGAAAAGTAGAGCTTCTTGCCGTAACCGATGAACTGACCGGGATTGCCAACAGGCGCAAACTTGAGAAAGAATTTGATTTGTTTTCCTATCGTTTTGTCCGTAAAAATGTACCGTTTAGCCTGATCCTCTTAGATCTCGATGGTTTTAAAAGGATCAACGATGAATTGGGACATCTTCAAGGAGACGAGGTGTTACAGATCATTGCCAGGGAAATCAGTGATGTCTTACGTCCAACGGACGTCTTTGCTCGCTGGGGTGGAGATGAGTTTGCCATCCTGGTAGAAACAACAGGTGTACGAGCAGTCCAGATAGCGGAACGTATACGCGGTCTTATTTCTGAGATCGAATGGCCGTCTCTATCCTTTGAAAAAGAGGATCCCAGAACCAATATCTCTGCTTCCGTGGGTGTTGCCCCATTTGGTGAGGGTGATACTTTTGATACGTTACTGTTAAAAGCTGATCAACAGATGTATATCGGTAAACAGGCAGGTGGCAACAGGGTAGAACTTTCCTAAATCGGGGTGATCCTTAGCACTACAAGTTGCTTATAACAATCCAATGATTGGGCAGAGCGCTATTCATAATCCGTCGGATGCTACTCGGCCAATGCGGCAATACATTCTTCGCGAATCTTCCAGATTTCTGCAAAAGGACGAGCTGTTACCTTTTCCCGAATGTAGCTTTGATGCAACTCAATTTTACGTTCGCCAATATCTTCAGGAGATATGGTTATTTCGCTTATATATTGCAAATTCGGCTGAGGCATCATTTTGTCGTCACATCTCGTGAAATCGAAACGTCTTCCTTCATACTTGAGATAGCAGTGGGCTTCTGGAATCGCTTCAAGGTCGTATTTTTCCATAACCTCACCAACTCCGCTTGTATTGCCTTCATTCATATCATAGATCCCCAGAACCAAATGTATGTCCAGGCCAAGCTCATCGGCCAGTTGTTTTAAAAGAGCGTGTTTCGTACTGCAGTTTCCTCTATTTTCCGGAATCACCAATCGCCAGTTAGCCCTGTCCGAGGTTCTTCCGTAAGGTAGTCGCCATACATCCATACATGCAGCTTAAAAACTGCTGATTTCTTTGGCCATGAACTGTGATGAGGCTTCACCTGCCCTTATTATCTGCAATTCCGGCAAGAGATTGATCATGAGAGTTCTAAAGCCTCCGTTGGCATTGATGAAGGGAAACAATATTGATTAGCATCTGGATTAACTTTTCGTTTTTATTGTTGCTTCGACAAAGGACGGTTAAGAGCTACGAATGCGATACTGCTGCTGCAGTTATTATAGTGACTCGGCTTCCTGGCAGACTAGGTGAACGATTGAAGCCGGGCTGGAAACCCAGTAACCTTGGAACCCTTTTGGTAACTCCTCTATTTCATCGCAGCGGACGACGTTCTCACTTTCCAGCTTTTTCTCAGCCGTGGCAATATCGTCGGTGATTATCTCAAGCCAGATCTCTGCCTGGCTGATGGTTGCAACTTTGTCCAGCCAGAGATTTTTTTCACCAAACTTAAAAACAATACCAGGTTCAAAAGTTTTTATCTGTTTAAAGCCAAGAACATCCCGGTAAAATCGGACGGTTTCAGCATATTGATGAGGTGGTATTTTCATGGCGATATTTTTTCCAGGGAAAAATCTAGGGTTCTCTTTCATTTATATCTCCTTAACTGATGAGGCTTGTCCATTTTCTGAATCGAAGATAATCAGTTCCTCGGCCTGTGATGACAGTTTCGCAACCACCTCACCACTGGTGTTTATGATAGATGACCCTCCACCCGCGGATTTTCCCTCAAATTCACCAGTACAGTTGACGATGAGCACGGGGGTTCTATGCTGTTTGGCTGCTGTTGTCAGAAACTGCAAGGCTTCCTGCATTCCTGTGTCAGTCTTTGCCACGCTTGCCAGGATGAGATCACAACCATCGTCCACCGCCTTTTGAAAATGCTCCGGAATACTGATCTCGTAACAGATGGCAAATCCTATCTTGATTCCGTCTGCAATAATACAATTTGCTGTCGTTGCAGTTGAAAAAAACGGGATTTCATCCTCGTGCAGATATTGTTTGCCGATCACCTGTCTCCTCTTGGAACCAGAAAACAGCAACATACCGATCGAGGGTTTGCCTGGAGTGAGCAGAGGCGCACCAACTCCCAAGATCATCCCTGTTGTCTTTGAAAGCTTATCGAAAACTGCAAGGCGAGAGTCAGTAGGTTCGACCGCCATCAATGCTGCCGATTTCGGATCGTAGCCGGTGAGTGAAAGCTCCGGGAAGACAAGCAGTTCAATCCTCTGATTAACAGCGTGCTCAATTGCCTGGACGTGACGATGTATATTGAAGTGCAGATCCTCCTTTTGGGAAGCAATTTGAACCAGGCCGATTCTCATTTTGCCGCTGTCATTAGTTCGGTTTTGAAGGTGGTTTTCTGTTTTCCAGAATTACCGGGATAAACCATTTGGGCTTTATTCGACCAAAATCTTTACGAATATTATTCCTCAGTGATTTCTTTGAGTCCAGAACATACGATTCACTATTTTCACGGACAAAAACCACCCAATGCCAAAATTGCTTGCCTGACCTATTATGCCATTTTATGGCCAGCAAGGCACAGTCGGGTAAATGCTCCCAGCCGGTAAATGGTTTTTCGGATATGGCGGTACGGATTCCTAATTTCGACAGCAATCGTCTTACATAGTCGGTGTCGGACCAGAGAGCCTGATCATCGGCGAAAATTCCCATGTCGTTGGCAATCTTTTTTGTCTTGTTGTAGGAAAGACCACCAATGGCGGCTGCGCTAGCAATGCCGCATCCTGTTTTTTCTTCCTGAATAACTGGTTTCATAGGGTTGGATGACTGCAGTAGTAATGGTCTTATTTTCCTCGATCCCTAAAAGGCTTATGGTTTATACTCCTTCATATCAAAGCGATACTCAACAACGCGATCTACCTCTTCGAAGCCAATCTTTTCATAGAATTGTTGAGCACGAACATTGGTAAGTTCGGCATCCGTTGCCAGCTCTGTATACCCATACTTATAACACCACTGCTTGATCATTTCTATTACCCTGGCACCGGAACCTCTACCACGCTGTGTTTCTATCAGATAGAGCCCTTCGATATAAGGAACGGGGCTACTCAAACAACCATCGACAATATTTCTAAGTGACAGTTCCACCAGGCCGATGCGTTCTCCATCATCGTTTTCGATAAACCAGCAATGCCACAAATCATTCCGTAATATACTGCTCATTTCAGTGGTGTTAAATTCCTCACTCAGCAGCGGATAAATTTCACTTCTAAAGCGTGCCCAGAGTGGAAAATCAAGCTGAGATATTGCAACGAGTTTCATAGTCAACATTTATAAAGGAGAAAAACGGCAGTCGTTCTCGGGACGAGATTTTGTGGACGAGCTTTATGCCGGTTATGGGCAGAGGCTGTTAATATCTTCATTACTCTGGATATTTATCTGAGCTTAATTGCCCGCCTGCTCCCCAGTTTTCTTTTTTAATGTCTTCAATAATGACATATACCGATGCCACCTCACAACCAGCGATCCGCGCTGTTTCTTTCGATAATACCTCAACCAGTTCTCTTTTTTGTTCTAAGCTTCTGCCTTCCCACATCTCCACTCGTATTACCGGCATTGCAACTCCTGTCTGTTTGATGTTGATATATCGAAATAGTTCTTTGTTACAAAATAGGCAGCCTAAGAATTAAAAGGGCACTATGTGGATAAACAGTTCACTCTTTTTTAAGATATTAGATTTTTCTTAATATTGTCATATACTTTTTAAAGCCAAACATTTCATAAAAGGGCAGGACAGCTTCATTTCCCTCAGCAACCTCAACTTTGAGTTCTTGAATGGCTTGATCCTCGAACCATTGCTTGCATCTGGTCATTAATAGTTTTCCGAGCTCTGAACCTCTGTGACTCTCTTTAATAAAAAGTGAATCGATTTCACCGATCTTTCCTTTGATTGAGGCAATACAATAACCGATTATGATATCTTCTTGTCTGACGACAAAAACGGTCACCTCATCAGCTTGTTGCAAGGCTTCAATTCGTTTTTGAAAAGTCAGATTTTTAAAGTGGCTTTTCCAATGGTTGGAATGGTGAAAATGGGTGGCGTTTAACAACTGCCACAAGGGTCGTACTGCACCGATTTCGTTCAAAGAAAGTTGGATTATTTCCATGGTAATATCTGAAAAGCGGGGTTCAAGACCAAGCGCCTTTTATGCACTATAGGCAGATAAACACTTAAATTCCTATAAAAGATAGAAGAAGTTAAAGAATATTTTATCCCATCTTTCTTTTCTCTCATACATTAGCCGGTGTAACATACACGATTGAAGCTTAATCTACTCATCTGTAAACATTGTAAATATTATTATTGTGCATGAATCCAATGTGGAAAAGATTTTTCGACCAAGGGAACCCAAATACGATAAAATATTCTCTCTGCTACATTAATTCCGCTAAAAGTAAAGCAAGACGTCTAAAGAAGTTGTTCCTCGTTTTTTCTATAAATATTGCTTCGCTATATTCAACGGTCACTTTGTCTTCGTCTCGAAAGCGATGTGGTTCCACCTGCAGAACATATGAGTTGATCTGTTGTTGCCAAAACCACTCAGCACTGCCAAACTGGATATTGTCTGGTGAAACTGTAGGTATTTCTTTAAGCATTCCCAGAAGACTCTTACCCGAAGTACTGTTTTCAACGCATAGAGCAAGGTAGGCAATTCTATATTCGACATCGGTAAGAGTACTTCTAACGGGCAGGGGTTGAACATTGATGGGATCCTCCTGACCTTCGTAAGTAAAATGCCCATAGCAGCACTGCAGGGTGAAGCACTGGGGTAATGAATTAAAACCATTGACTATATCAGCAAGAGGCTTCTCAATCATTGCCGGAGAGAGTTTGGCTAATACGCGCTTACGTTGTGACTGATAACCTGAGTTCGGTACTAATTCTTTCGGCTGAATAAAGGTTTCCACGGTATCTCCGGAACTCTTAGTTATCTTTAGAGATTTTGAGAGTTAGCAGATTGTCTTTTCATATAACAGAAGAACAAAGGAAGTGAATAATAAGAGCCTCGAATACATTTCTGCTAAGGGTGCGATTTCGATCTCGATTTCCAGATTCTCCGGAAGATAGATTGGTCATAGAAAGTATCTTCCCGGCAAGAATTAGTTCCTTGATCACTTAATAGTACTGTTAATTGCTGAATTAGCATTAAAATATTCATTGGCGTTGAAAATGATTTGACTTTTCTTAGCGCTTTGAATAAAAACAGTGTTACTTTTTATAGAAACGTAACACTTATGTGTTAACTGACTTGCCAATTATCGATCTGGCAAGTTTTTTTTGAGAGTGCGGTAACACGAAAATAAAAATAGTGTTACCGGCGCTTTTCGTAAAGTATTCTTGGCCAATAAATTAAACAATTTTCAATTTCCTTGGGAATTGAACAATTCAGCAATGGAGGAAGGAATGAACAGGATTATTAGCTTGACCGTAAGTTGTATTCTAGCTGTTTTGGTCTGTTTCTCACAGCCAATCATGGCCCATGAATTTATCGTAAAACCATCAAGTTTTACCGTTGAGCCGGGTGAGCAGATTGAAGTCGAAGTACTATCGGTACACGCTTTTATCAAGAGTGAGGAGATGGAGCCGATTGGCCAGGTCGAGGTCTTCAGCTCGGCAGCAAATGGCAATCGGATGGAAATTCCTCTTGTCGAGGAAAAGGATAAGCTGATGCTAAGAGGTAATGCTCAATTGGCAACAAAGGCAGCTATCATAGCCGGTCACCGCAAAGGTATGATCTGGTCAAAAACGACCCAGGGTTGGAAGCAGGAAAGCAAAAAGAACCTCACAGGTGTACTTTCAAGCGGTAAATATGAGAAATTTTCGAAAGCACTGGTCACAACAGAGGGTGAAGAAGCAATATTAGCTGAACCACTTGGCCATCGACTTGAGATTATTCCACTGGAGAACCATAGAACAATACAGCCAGGTGACGAACTTCGTTGTCAGATCCTTTTTGATGGACAACCGCTGGCCACCGAGGTCATGGCAACCTATGCCGGTTTCAGCAACCAACCGGACACCTATGCCTATTACAGCAAATCAGACGATACAGGTGAGGTTGCCATCAAAATAACTGAGCCTGGAATATGGGTTGTCAGGGTTCAACACGAGACTGACATCAGCACCGCAGATTTTGATAAAGAAGTACTGCGCGCGGTGCTGCTCTTCAGTATAGAGAGCTGAACTGGGTCTGTTAATTTATGAACTGCGAAGGTTATGGGTTCTGGTTTCCTCCTCTTATTCTGCCAACAGCCAGGGCCCATAATCTTTGTATATCAATTCAAAACTTGATCAAGATGAACAATATTGCTCGACGACAAGCCAATGGATATGAAAACGTGTTTATCCTGACAATCCTTGCCCTTACCATAGCCGCCGGCAGTGCTCAGGCACACAAGCTGAATAGTTCAGTAACAGTTGAAAAATCTATGCCAACAGGCATCTTCCACTATGCAGATGGTGTTGCTCTTTCGTATGCCGAGGTAAAGGTCTGGTCTCCGGGTAATGATGAAGTTGAGTTCCAAAATGGCAGAACCGATAAAAATGGAAGATTTTCATTTGTTCCGGACCGGAATGGTGTCTGGCGGATAGAAGTAGCCGATGGCTTAGGGCATGCGGCGATGGTAGAATTTGAAGCAGAAAATGCTCTGAAAACGCGAGTGAGCGAAAAAAAGGCAGAAAACGGTATATTGCTCTATGCCATATTAGGGATAAGTCTTCTCTTTAATCTGGCCTTTATCATCCAGAAGATAAGAACATTGAAGGAGACTTAGAAAGACTTGTCACCTGGTAGTTCTCTATTTTTTCTGCCTGGCATAAATATCTCCGGTTCGATGGCGTGACGAAAAGCCGGAAAAATTGTCTATTATTTCCATGCCGTTGATCCAATATTTCCCTGCCATTTTTTGGCTCTCCCCAAATGACCAGTTGTACTGATAGCCGCCTATTGTTTCCAAATGTTTGATACACTCAATTGCCCGGTCAATGGTGGGTACAAAAAATTCAAAGGATAAGGCGGGAATAGCTTGAGATAAGCCCCGCAAAGCCTGAAGTTCAAAGTCCTCGATGTCAATTTTGCAAAAAGCAGGGATACCATAGGTTTCAATGAGTTGATCAAGGGTGATGACCTCCACCGCGATGGATCTATCCCAACTCACCTTATAAGAGGTGTCGTCCTGAATGGCCTGCTGCCATTCTCGCCCAGCAAGCGTGGAAATGGTAGGTGTCTTTTCACTGATGTGCAGATTCATCTGGCCTGGATGCTCACCGATGGCCTTTTTAACCAGAGTAAAATTAGGATATGAGCCAAAATGCTTTTCCAGATACTCGATACAGATGGGTTGCGGATCAACCGCGATCACTTTTGCTCCTAATCTTAACCAAGCATCTGAGCGGTTTCCCAGGTGAGCACCTAGGTCAAAGCAGAGGTCTCCGGGTTTGACAAACTGGCGGTAAAACCGCATCAATCTCCTGCGATTGAACGGTTTTCCATAGTACATTAAACGGGATCTTAGAAGGCCCAATTGTTGAGAAATGGATATGTTTGCCATCGTTGATACCTTATCGCTTGCTATGCTTTCCTCTCCTGACAATTCGGTAGATCTTTATCATAGTTTTGTAAAAACGTTGCTGTCTTGGTGCAATTACTTTGTGCTGATAATTCTTTTTAGCAATTCTGCCCTCTGCACAAAGTTACTTTTAAAACGAACAGAAATGAATTTTTAGACCACTAAAGTGATCTATCTGCTGTTGTCTGACTTGAACATGGTGATTAAAAAAATGTAATGGTGAGATACGGCACACGCAACCAGAATACCAGGATAAAGTTTTAGTTGGCTAGGCCGCACCGCATGGAGATAATCAAAAAAATGGAAATCACCAAGGGTCAAAGACCGATACTGTTTTTTCTAGGTTCATGGATATTTCTCAATATATTCATGAATGTAACTTACCCTGCTCCGCTGGTCTCCCCCTTACATGTTCTGCTGCCATCTCTGGAAGTATGGGCAGTATTGCTCTTTCTCAGTTTACTCGCTGGATTTGCAATTCCACTGAAATTACCCATCTACATTCTCCTGATAATGCTGTTTATCATATTGCGGCTGTTTCGTTTTGGCGATGTCCTCATGCCGCTCTATTTTAACAGGCCGTTCAATCTTTATGTAGATACAGGATATTTACCGGACCTTCTTCGCCTGCTTTATTCCACTCTATCCCTGCCCATGCTGGTTTTCTGGGGCTTTCTATTACTGATGCTGATGGTCCTGTCAATCTGGGGAATATACATTTCCCTAAGGCATATCTATGCCTGTTTTTTAACGACGCGTCTTCGCTATGGTTTTTGGATGATAACGATTGGATATTCATTATTGGTCGGCAGCTATCTCGGTGGCAATTACCCTGCTGTTCTGCCTCCTCCGGGATCATCTATAGTTCAACGCTTTGTTGCCGAAGCTAAGTTTATAAGCAACATTCGCCAGGTAAAATCTGAAGGGCTGTCGGCAGTTCAAATGTCTGCAACCCAGGTTCCCATTTTTAAGACACCATTTAAAAATCTGAGGAATACCGACGTGCATTTATTCCTGATTGAATCATACGGCTATACACTGTTTACAAACGCCCAGCACATCGAAGGATTTACTCAAATTGCTGAGAGTTTTACGGGAGTACTTCAGAAATCAGGGTTTCAGATGGTTTCTCATGGTCTTCATTCGCCGACTTTCGGGGGAGCATCCTGGCTGGCTTTTGGAACACTAGAGAGCGGTGTGTGGGTAGCGAATCAGATCCAATACAATTTTTTGTTAAATAGCGAAGTCAAACCACTGGCCAGCTATTTTGATCAAGCTGGATACCGTACGGTCTCAGTGATGCCCGGAACCACTTTACCCTGGCCGGAAGGTAAGTATTTCTCGTATGATAAGAGCTACTACGCAAAAGATTTTGCCTATCGAGGCCCAGCTTTTGGTTGGTCGCCAATGTCTGATCAATTTGTACTTGATTCAATATACCGCAGGGAAATACTACAGCGACAGCAACCACTTTTTGTACGTTATGTGTTGATAAGCAGTCATGCCCCGTTTCATAACCAGCCAATGTACATTGATAACTGGGAAGCAATCGGAGACGGCACGGTATACAATCAAGTCGACCCGATAACCTTTCCAGTCCACTGGCCTGATCTCACCAATGCCGCCGAGGCCTATCTCAGGTCCATCGATTATGAATTCAAGGTGCTCGGCGAGTACATCTCAAGGTATCTATCAGAAGATAGCCTTGTTATCATAATGGGTGATCATCAGCCCAACGCCCAGATTACCGGAGAAAACGCTTCGTGGTTGGTTCCGGTGCATATATTAAGCAGGAATCAT
>JASJDT010000174.1 GCA_030065655.1 Desulfocapsaceae bacterium
CGACGGTTCGGGAAATACCCTGGTTAAGTTTTTCGACGTTGGTGACAAAGATATCATCACCGACCAGTTGAATATCTTTGCCTAATTTGGCGGTCAGTTTCTCCCAGCCCTGCCAATCGTTTTCGTCGAGGCCATCTTCGATGGAAATGATCGGATACTTTTTTATCAGCTTTTCATAATATTTAATAAGAAATTTGGTGTCGACTTCTTTGTTCTCAAAGGCATATAATTTAGTTTCTTTATTAAAAAAAGAGCTCGCAGCAGCATCAAGGGCAATGGATATTTTTCCCTCATAGCCACTTTTGGCAATCGCCTTTATAATAAATTTTAGTGCCTCTTCATTGCTGCCGAGGTTAGGGGCAAATCCTCCTTCATCTCCGACAGCTGTGCTCAAACCTTTTTTCTTGAGAAGTTCCTTGAGCGTATGAAAAATTTCGCAGGCTGCCTGTAGTGCACGCGAGAAGGTGGCAAAGCCATGTGGCATGATCATAAATTCCTGAATATCGACGTTATTATCTGCATGTTCACCCCCATTAATAATATTCATCATGGGAACCGGAAGCAGATTGGCTTTTTTGCCACCGAGGAAGGAAAAAAGTGATTTGTTTTTATCATTTGCAGCGGCGTGGGCGACAGCCAGAGAAATACCTAGGATGGCATTAGCACCATACTTATTCTTGTTAGGAGTACCATCGAGTTTTAGCATGATTTTATCGATGGCTCTAAAGTCAGCTTTTTTGCCAAGAAGCTCTGGCTTAAGCTTCTCGTTGACATTGGCAACGGCCCTTTTTACGCCTTTTCCCTTATAGCGTTTCTCACCGTCTCGTAGTTCGAGCGCCTCATGTTCACCCGTAGATGCACCAGAAGGGACAATAGCCCTGCCTTGAGCGCCTGAAGAAAGTATTACATCCACTTCCACAGTCGGATTTCCCCTTGAATCTATCACTTCACGTGCATGAATATTCTTAATCTCCGCCATTTTTTTATCTCCAAATAGTAGTAAATTTGATTGTTTTAAGGAGAAGAATTCTCCGCTGAGAAGATTAGCATGTATACCATTGTTGCGTAAATATATCAGCTTGATATACATTTTGCACTGATCCTACACGATAATTGCGGCGAGTGCAAAGAATCATCTCAACCTCAGAACAGGACTATTTTAATTTGTTCTTGGTGATCTCGTATAATTACGATATTGTTAGTTAGTAGGTGGTAATAATTATTCATCACAGTAATGTATTGGTGTAGTTGCACATTATGCAGGGAATACCGTCGATAACCTTGATACTTTTTATACTGATGGTAGGAGTAGGTCTTGTATTACTGATCACATCCACTCGTACCAGTCGGCAGGTGCATTCACTTGTGCCTCACCAGTATATTAGAAGATGGCATGTATTAACCTTGCTGATGTATTTTTTCTCAGCAGCGTATGGGATCTATATCATCCTGCTTTTAACAGATTGGCATTTCCCTGAAGAGTTACTTATATGCAGTGTCTTTCTTGCTGGAGCAATCTTTGTCTATGGTGTTATTGATTTGGCGAGGATGACCATCGAGAATTTACATGACAATGCCGTGAATTTGGAACAGCGAATTACATTGCGCACTGAAGAGCTGATTGCTTCGAATAGTGAGTTGGAAACTTCCAGGCAAAAATTGTACGAAAAAAATATATTTTTGGAAAATGTTCTGGAATCACTAACTCATCCTTTTTACGTGATCGATGTAAACAGTCGTGAGATAGTTATATACAACAAGGCTGCCGGATTTACTGGAAAACCAGGAAAGACATGTCATGAATTGACCCACGACTCATCACTGCCTTGTTGTGGGAGTGAACATCCCTGTACGATAGAAGAAATACGAAAAACCGGTAAACCAGTACTTCTTGAACACCTTCACAAAGATCCGGAGGGTAAAAATATATTCGTTGAGGTTCGTGGTTATCCGATTTTCGATAAAAATGGCAAACTAACGCAGATAATTGAATATGTCCAAGATATAACTGACAGAAAGAAAGCTGAGGAACGTCTCATCCAAGCAAAGCTAGAGGCTGAGAGGGCAAATAAAGCCAAGAATGATTTTCTTGCCAATGTAAGCCATGAAATCCGAACACCTATGAATGCGATTCTAGGTATGACCGATCTTGCCTTGGCCACGGAGCTTACTGAAAATCAGCGGAAATATCTGGAGACAGTGAAGGGATCATCGGATCTATTGCTTAATCTGATCAACGATATTCTTGACTTTTCCAAGATTGAGGCAGGACATTTTCAACTCGATAAACGATCATTCACCTTTGCAGATATTATTGGTTCCATTCTGCCTGCCATGAAACATTCTGCAGAAGAGAAGGGAATTACTCTCTCGGTTGATGCCTCCGATAAACTTTGTGAAGAGAAACTCATCGGTGATGACCTGAGAGTACAGCAGGTTCTGAACAATCTCATTGGCAACGGTATCAAATTTACCGATAAAGGATCGGTAAGCGTCCGCTGCATCTGTCATGAACCAACCGAAGACGAAGTTAAGGTTGAGTGTTCAATCACTGATACGGGTATAGGTATAGAACAAGGCTTTTTTGATGAGATTTTCGAGAGTTTCAGGCAAGTAAATACTTCCATTTCCAGATTACATGGTGGAACTGGTCTGGGACTTGCTATTTCCAAGCTGCTCGCGGAATTAATGGGGGGCACTATTCATGTCGAAAGTGAAATGGGGAAAGGCAGCAGATTTACCTTTGTCTGTCGATTCATGAAAGATAGACGTTCTCAAGATCGTTCAAATGAAGGTGACCGTGAAGAAGTGATACTTGCACCCTTAAAAGTTCTTGTTGTTGACGATATAAGTGCAAACAGAGACTTGGTGAGAATGATGCTTGAGCAGGATAATCATTCCGTGGATGAGGCTGCAAGCGGCCTTGAAGCTCTGGAGAGATTAGCAGAAAGCGCTTATGATGTAGTGTTAATGGATATTCAGATGCCGATACTCGATGGTCTGCAAACGACTGGATATATTCGGAGCTTGGAGAATTATGACGCTAGCAAGTTAAATTCTTTGGTCTCACCAGAACTCTTGGAAAAAATAGCATTATGTCAGGGTAAGAAACATTTGCCTCTGCTGGCACTAACCGCAAGAGCCACAAGTGATGACCGCGAGAAGTGTTTTACAGCCGGCATGGACGGTTACATTAGTAAACCTTTCCGAAAGGATGAAATTATCCACGAAATGTCCAGAGCCCTACATACTGCCACTGAGAAAGTGCAATAAAAAAACAGCGCGATGATGGCGCTGTTTTTTTATTCATCTTATACCCACTCAAGACATACGAAGCAGTCTCCTAAATGCTTAAATATTTCAAAATCCGCAAATTGAGCATTGGGGAGGTTCTGCAGGTTTGCAATCAGACTTTCCAAAGTCCATGAAGATTGCAGTGTTCACGGACTGTGAAATCGCACTCAAGCTTAGGGAAACATGCTTGAGGCTTGTCGCCTGGCTTCAAAAATGTTGTGTAAGTGGTATCACCGGCAATCACCTCGATCCACTCAATGAAGTGATCATCGGTCATGGGATGATCAACAGAGCCGACATTTACCAGCATACCGTTATCCTGGGTGGTAACAACAGGAACGTGTTTTTCTTTAGCAGCATCAACGGTATTTTCTTTGAGTAGCTTCATTTCTTCACCGCAGCAAACCAAATCTCCATCTGCACCTGTCAAAACTTCAATAACATTACCGCATTGAAAACATTTGTATACTTCACTTCTTTTAGCCATCACTTCCCTCCTTGTTGAAAAAGAATCGATAAAGTTCCACTGCAATTGATCAACGTTAAATTTAAACACGTAAATTCCTCAGCTTAAGCTGAAAAAAATGGTTATTCAGTCAGAGCGTTTTGGTTGCTCATCACCAGAGCTGACTACCATCAATAGCAAAGATGGTACAATTTTCTAATTGACCATCAGGTGTTTCCGTTACTTTATCTATACAAAAGTACATAAGATATCTTTTTTTAACGAGGCTAAAATATCTACAAACCCCGAACAAAATTGCAGTTAATATATAACTTGTAACTTATTAACTTATCTAAAATTATCTGATTAGAAATCTTATGACAAATATAACATTGCAGATGTAATTATGAAATCATTTTATGATGATTATTACTGTCAGGCCAAAATGTCTTTAATTTTCTTTCTCTACAGTGATAGGTCATTCACTGAGCGAGCATGTTAATGCGAATAGGAATTAATCGCAATAATATTTTTTGTGTTGTTAACTTAAGGTAGAATGTCTACTTTAATGCTGGTTGATTCGATCGCGTCGGGTACTTTTTCTTAATTATTTCTTATTACAAAGTCACGTACTAGAGGAATTTCAATATCGTGTTATTTTAACCTCGTTGGCAAAGGTCCAAAACAAGAAGAATAGCCATTCAAAATAACAAATATGCAATTGACATTAAATGCAAAGTAGCTAATTTTGGTTCTAGTTGTGATAATTCAGATAAAAAAGCATTTATCTACGAAATGGAGGAAAAAATGCGCGTAAATTTGACAAGCCTGGTGGTATCTCTGATATTTTTGGTGGGACTCACCGGAAATGCAATTGCTGTAGAGTATGATCATGAAACAGAGGTTCGGGGTATGACTTTTTCCTGGAAGGTAGCTGACGGCAATCTGCATGTAAAGCTCATGGGTAAGACCACCGGTTGGGTTGGCATTGGTTTCAATCCTACTGAAGGGATGAAAGATGCAAATTATGTGCTTGGCTATGTCAAAAAAGGTAAAGTTGAAATAACCGATGATTTTGGTAATAGCGCAATCAATCATAAAAGTGATGAAGAGCTGGGTGGCACAAATGATGTGACAGTGGTAGGAGGCGAAGAAAAAGGTAGAGCAACAACTCTAGAATTTTCAATACCATTGGATTCAGGTGATAAATACGATTCTGTTCTTGACCCGGAAGGTACAACCGTTGTTCTTTTAGCTTTCGGTGGCAACCGCGATAGCTTCCGTTCAAAACATCGGGCCAATGCTATTATTAATGTGAATCTTTCCACCGGGGAAGTCCAATAGGGTGTTTTATGCGTTGGAGCGGTGTTATCCTACTAGTATTGTTCGCTTCGTTATTGTGTTTTTTTTCCATTGGTATAGCCGAAGAGCAGAAAAGACAAAATAACACTGGTGATCAGGAAGTAGGGCAGTCATTGGAGATGGGTGACCCACAGCTGAATACACTGTGGGTGGATGAACAAAATGGTCAATATCTGCCTCTTGAAGCTGTTTTTAATGATGAAAGCGGGTTACCCTTGACTCTAGGTGAAATAATTGACAAACCTACTCTTCTTCTCCCTATTTACTTCTATTGTCCGAGTAGTTGCAGCCTCAATTTAATGAATTTGGCAAACTCGGTTAAAAGATCCAGTCTGAAACCCGGCAAGGATTTTAAGATCATCGCCTTCAGTTTCAACGAAGAAGAAGATGAAGAAAATGCTCGGGTAGCCAAACGGAACTACCTTCGCCTACTCCCGGATGATTTTCCTGAGGATAACTGGAAGTTTCTCACTGGAAGCAAAGAAAACATCGACAAGGTAACAGAGGCAATAGGCTACCAGTTTAAACCAATCGAGGACGGAACATTTATCCATCCCTCAGCTTTGGTCGTGGCAGCCGAGGATGGTATGATCATTAAATATGTCTACGGTTCTTTTGTAACTGGAGATGTAGACATGGCTATCCTTGAGGCGCAGAAGGGCACTCCGGGTGTTTCGGTAAAACGCTTGCTCGCCTACTGTTTCAACTACGATCCGGAAAAGAGCAGAACGTTTTTTCAGAATGTAAAAATCGGTGGGCTCATCGGTTTTGGTGTGCTTGGCCTGCTTTTTTTTGCCTACGTCCGTAAAGCAGGTAAAAATAAGAATAGTTCCTCAAAACGCTCTCAGCATGAGCATTAATATATAGGTTAAAAGTATGTCTGCTACGCAATCATTTTATGAAACTCCCGCTCCGGCTCATCTGAAGGGCATATGGGCGTGGCTATTGACGCATGATCATAAACGCCTCGGTTTGATGTACTTCTGGGCCATAGTAGTCTGGCTTATGCTGGCCATGATTTTCGGCATGTTGTTACGCACGGAACTAATGTCAGCAGGAAGGACCATAATGGGCCCGGAGATGTACAACTCTTTGTTTACGCTACATGGCGTAATTATGATTTTTCTCTTCGTGATACCAGCTATTCCTGCAATTTTTGGCAACTTTTTTCTTCCCATCCAAATCGGTGCAGATGATGTATTTTTCCCGCGATTAAACCTGCTATCCTGGTATCTTTTCATGATCGGTGGATTATTTGCTATTGTGGCATTATTCACCGGCGAAGGTTTTCCAGATACCGGCTGGACATTTTATGTTCCCTTCAGTGTCTCAGCAAGCAGCAACGTCTCTTTAACTGTAACTGCGGCCTTCATCTTGGGAATGTCGTCAATGTTAACCGGTTTGAACTTCATTACGACAGTACACCGGATGCGCGATAAGACCATGGGGTGGCTGCAGATCCCTCTGTTTACCTGGTCGCTGTATGCCACCGCCTGGGTTCAACTATTGGCTACTCCCATCATTTCCATTACCTTGTTTCTGGTGGTTATCGAGAGAGTCTTTTCCATAGGATTATTTGACCCATTGAAAGGTGGTGACCCTGTTCTCTATCAACATCTTTTCTGGATGTATTCCCATCCAGCGGTATATATCATGGTTTTGCCTGGTATGGGAATCATCTCGGAAGTTATTGCAGTGTTTTCGAGAAAGGCTATTTTCGGCTATAAAGGACTGGTGGCTTCCTCACTGGCGATTGCCGTTACTGGTTCGCTGGTATGGGCACATCACATGTATACCAGTGGAATGAGTGATGTGGCAGTTTTCGTGTTCTCATTATTGACCTATTTGGTGGCGATACCCACAGCAATCAAGGTCTTTTCCTGGCTAGCCACCATGTACAAGGGCTCTATCGAGATGTCACCACCGCTTCTCTATGCCCTCCTGTTCATTTATCTCTTCTCCGTAGGTGGGCTTACCGGACTGGTACTTGGCGCCGTAGGTCCCGATATCCATACCCACGATACCCATTTTGTTGTGGGCCATTTCCATTTCACCATGTTCGGCGGAACCGGCTTTGCTTTCTTTGCTGGTCTCCACTACTGGTGGCCGAAAATGTTCGGGATAATGTATAATATGAAGCGGGCGTATATTGCCGCAATACTCACCACGGTCGGCTTCATTTTTCATTATATTCCAATGCTTATTCTTGGCCTCCAGGGGATGCCCAGAAGATATTATGACTACCTTCCCCAGTTTGAGACCGGTAACTTCCTTGCCGGCTTCGGTGGTTTTCTCATGATTGTTGGTCTTGCTCTGATGTTCTACAATCTTTTTATGAGTTTTAAAGAAAAGGTTGCAGCAACCGATGATCCCTGGGGCGGTACGACACTGGAATGGACAATCCCGACGCCACCTCCTCTGCATAATTTTGTGAGGGAACCAGAGGTGAAGTCATTTCCATATGATTTCACTGAAGTGATTGCACAGAGTCAGAAAGAAAAGAAATAGGACAATTTTTATGGAGAAAACAGTAGATACCACCGGTGTGCGCATCGGTATGTGGCTTTTTCTGTATTCAGAAGTGCTTCTTTTTGGTGGTTTATTTGTCTTGTATGCCGCTTATTTTCACAGATATCCCGAGTTCTTTGTCGAAGGTGGCAAGGAACTCGACAGGGTTATAGGTGCTTTGAATACAGTGGTGTTACTGGTAAGTTCATTTACCGTTGCAGCATCCATTACCGCACTGCAAAGGAACAAGAAAACCCAGTCCATATCGTTTCTGCTTTTTTCCATTTTTTGTGGTTTCATCTTCCTGGTAAACAAATACTTTGAATGGGGAGCAAAATTCTCACATGATATTTACCCCAATTCAGATACGCTCACTTTTGGTGAACCAGGATTAAATATTTTTTTCGGACTATACTATGTCATTACCGGTTTGCATGGTCTTCATGTCATAATCGGTATGACTTTGCTTGCTGTTGCCTTGTGGTATGTAATTCGGGGAAAGGTTAATGCTGAACGATTCGGTCTATTGGAGAACGCCGGACTCTATTGGCATCTTGTGGACCTTATCTGGATTTTTGTATTTCCGCTGTTTTACTTGGTACTTTAGGAAAGTGGAGAGATATTATGGAAGAGAAAATTCAAGAAGAACAGCATATTTTAAGTTACAAATTATTAGCAGTAGTTTTATTCTCACTTCTTGTATTGACCTGTGTCACCGTGGGTATTTCCTATATAGATATGGGCTTTTTCAATGTACCGATGGCCCTGTTGGTTGCCACTGTTAAATCAACACTTGTGTTGCTTTTTTTTATGCATCTAAAGTTTGAAGGCACATTGATAGTTGTTTCATTTACCAGTACGGTCGTGATTCTTTGTATGTTGATAAGTTTTACCTTTTGGGATGTGGCCTTTAGATAGGAGATTGTGGAGATAATATGGATCCGGTTACTGGTGTTGATATAGCTTTTTGGT
>JASJDT010000019.1 GCA_030065655.1 Desulfocapsaceae bacterium
TGAGATAATCTTGTTTTGGCAAAGCCCCAGAAACTCTCAATTCCGTTTATGTGAGTTTTACCACGCTCCACTATTTTCCGCTGGACTCGCTCAAGCTAGCCGGTGTAGTTAAACATAATATAGTAAAGGATGACCGAGCGGCTGATTTTGATTTTGGAGGAATCATATTGTGAGAAAACTTGCTATCTTAACATTCATAACTCTGGATGGAGTGATGCAAGCGCCAAGCGTTCCTGAAGAAGATTATTCTGGTGGTTTCACACAAGGGGGTTGGGCGCGAGATTATTGGGAAGATGTGATGGAGCAAGTCAGTCGAGAGGCAATGGCTGAAAACTATGATCTCTTGCTCGGGCGGAATACTTACGAAACATTTGCATCAGCCTTTGGCAATTCAGGTAATAACGACCCAATCGCAAAAAAACTAAACAATGCCATGAAGTTTGTTGTGACTTCTACCATGAAGGATCTGCAGTGGAAAAATTCGGAGCGAATTACGGGTGATATCGCTGCGGAGGTGTTTCGGCTCAAGCAACAAGATGGCCCACTTTTACAGGTTCATGGTAGTTGGCAACTCATCCAAACCCTGCTTTCTTATAAGTTAATCGATGAGTATCGACTTTGGACCTTTCCAGTTGTTGTGGGTTCTGGGAAACGCCTCTTTGCTTCTGGTGCTATCCCAACAGACCTTAAACTAATCAAATCAGAATCCTGTGCCTCTGGCGCAATTATGAGCTTTTACCAGCCAGTTGAAGGAGATGCCAAATAACCAATCTCTTGTTTGGACACACCTCCGCGTTGCTACGGCGTGCCGCATAGCTCAATCTTTATGCTCAAGAGGGTCCTCTAGCACCACTTCGTTTACACTTCTAAAGTATGATTTCTCTTGGCCAATCATTGGCAAAAGGAGGGTATCATGGTTTGGAGGGAAACGACGAAAATCGAGCAGGAAATTGAGTTCCTCAATAAGTGGCGTTCAGGCAATTTTCTATCTCAGAACTCTGTAACCATTTTGAAATATACCGTCCTACAGTGTACAAATATACTACGAGATTCCCAAAAGAAGGTGTTGAAGGAGTTTAAGAAAAATCTTGAGCACATTCCTTACATCCAATGAAAATTGCTGAGGAAATAAGCAACTGTTCTTCGTGCAAAGATCCAAACATCTACCCGGCGGTGTTGTAACTCTCTTCAGTTATCAAGGCCACCCTGATAAACCAAGTTTGCTGGTTGCGGTCGCGAAGGTCACCAGCAACAAATTTTAAGTTGAATTCGATGCTCCACCTGATCCTGTGCGAAGTCGCTTTACCGCTAATTTCTGCTTTTGGTTGGCAATGGTTTTGGGGCGAGGTCACTGTCTTTAAAAGTATTCGAATGCTATTGGCTATTCATTGCATGTCAGTTGATTTGTCTTAGTTTATACCATTGAATGCATAGGTATGCAGTAAACCACGAGGTGCAGTCATAAAGCTCTAGTACTATTTCTTTTGCGTATGATTCATTAGGTATAGGCTCGAGTTAATAATAATTTCTACTTCAAATTCAGGAAACTGCGGATTCTTAATTAATTACCATTCATTGTAACATCATAATCTTCTAAAGGTTCATTATGAGGACCACTAAAGTGATAACTATGAGGGCAACATGTCTACACTTTGGAAAATAAAAGGACTCTTCTTGATTGCGGCAGGTATTTCATTCTTATTGTCAGTATATCTTTGGTTTAACGGCTACAAGGATCAGGGCGTGTACGTTGGCCTGTGGGTACCGTCCATTTTATCTTCAGGAGCCTTGCTGCTTGCCGGAAAGGGTAGCGACCATGAGTGACCTTGCAATATTTCTTGCCGGCGTTTGTGTAACGATCATCTGGTCAGCAGCGATTCTACTACAACTATGGGCTGCTTATGAGGGATCTAAAGAAGAGAAGAAGAGAAAACGGGCCCTGGAAGACCAGTCTCCTAATTGATTACGTTATTGACCCGCCTCCAGCTTAACGGAACTTCTCAACTCGTGAAAATTGGGGCTAAGTACCCTAGCCGGTAGTGTTGTAACGCTCTTCAATTATCAAGGCCGCCCTGATCAACCAGGTGACCACGGTAATGCCCAGGGCAAAGATACCAAGCGTTACGAAGAGTTCGACCCAGGTGGGCAGATAATCGACCACTTCACCAAGCGGACTGGGTATCAAACCCGGGACGATCAGGCCTATACCCTTTTCCATCCAGATAGCCACAAAGAGGAAGAAACAGGCGGGTAGCAGTACCTTGGGATTATTCTTGCCGGGGTTAAGGGCAAGCACAATGGTTGCCAGTAGATTGACGCAAACCGAGGTCCAGATCCAGGGCACCAGCGAATCGTGGCCATCCATGCCGAAAAACAGGTAGACTGCTGAGCTGGAGTGATGGGTGGGAAAATAGAATTCTTTGAACACCTCGGAAAACAGCATGATCAGATTGATTATCGCCGAGATGACGATGATCAACCGCAATTTATTGAAGACACTGCGGTCGATTTTATAGTTGGTCGTACTGTGGATGACTGCCAGAATAAGGGTGATGAGTGCCGGGCCTGCAGCAAACGCCGAGGCCAGGAATCGTGGTCCCATGAGAGGGTTGTTCCAGAAGGGTCTTGCGGGTAAACCCTGGTAAAGAAAGGCAGTGACCATGTGGATGGAAAAGGCCCAGAAGATAGACAGGAAGACAAAAGGTCGATATTTTCTTTCATCGGGTTTGCGACCCTTGTAGTGACTGTAGAGGATATAGGCCGGTACTAAAGCGTTGAGCAGCAGATAGCCGTTGAGCACCAGGACATCCCAGGCCAGGATGGAAGAAGGAAAATTGAATATACCGATTACCGGAATGAGGTGCCAGGCTTGGAGCGGACCGCCGAGGTCCACTAGAATGAAGGTCAAGCACATCACCAGAGCGCCGACGGCAACACCCTCACCAATGATGACCACCCGATGAAAATCGGGATCATGGAAAACATAGGCGGGCAGAATTAGCATGACGGCCGCAGCTGCCACACCCACGAGGAAAGTGAAATTGGAAATATAAAATCCCCAGCTGACAATATCATTCATACCGGTGACTTCGAGGCCATACCTGGCTTGGAATGAGTAGGCATATATCCCAAATCCCATGAAAATAAGGAGGACGACCCGGAAAATCTGGAAGCTCAGGCCTCCCTGGAGATTCCAGCGAATACCGTCGATGAAAAATGTTGCAAGATTTCTCTCCTGAACTGCGCGCATAATGACCTCTATTAATCGATGAAAAACCAGAATTTTGGTTCCGTGCCGAGCTCTTCCTTCATGCGGAAAACTTTCTTGTGTTTAAGGACGAAGCGGATCTCACTGTCAGGATCGAGCAGATTACCGAAAACCCTTGAGCCGGTGGGGCAAGCCTCAACGCAGGCGGGTAGCTGTCCGGTTCTCGTACGTTGAATGCAGAAGGTGCATTTCTCCATCTTGCCTTTGGGACGAATGCGATTGCCCAGATAATGCTGCTTGGTGGTAACTTCTTCCTTGGGTATTTCCGGCTTGCCCCAGTTGAATCGACGACCATAGTACGGACAGGCTGCCTGGCAATAGCGGCAGCCGATGCACCAGTCATAGTCGACCACGACGATACCATCCGGTTCGGTCCAGGTCGCTTTGATCGGGCAGGCCTTGGTGCAGGGTGCGTTTTCACAATGAAAACACTGGGTGCCCATGTAGAATTTATTTTCCACCGGCACCTTGTGGAAGTACTGACCATCACCGGTACTCGGATCGAGATTACCCGGTTCCATCTCAAAAATGCGGATATACTGCGTGTTGGTTTTACGGTCGAGGTTGTTTTCCTTAACGCAGGCGCTGACGCATTCCATGAATCCTTCGCAGCGGGTGATGTTGAAAGCATACCCATAGAGTACCCGATCGATCGGCGGGTCATTGCTCATCTGAATGTCGAGATCATCCTGCAGCTTGGCCAGTCGCTCCAGCCTGGCAATGGTCGCGTCTTTTTCCTCCTGAGTCATAAGCCGGTAGTTATCTTTGAAAAACTCCTGCCAACGCAGTTTCATTTCCTCGGAGGTAGCTGCATTTACGTCGGGAATACAGCCTGTTGCCAGGGCGGCGCTGCCGGCGGCGGCAGCAATTGAAAGACCTTTGAGAAAAGAGCGCCGGTCACTTTTCGCTGAGGTGATAGTACAACTACATCCTTTTCTGCCGGATGGTTTGTCGGATTTCATGTGTTCTCCCTAGCGGTCCAATGGTGGTGAGTAGGTTGCCGGGTAACGCTTTTCAAAACGGGGCGAATGGGGGTCATGACAGCTGGCGCAGTTGTAGATGACCCGCTCACCGGCCCAGTTGGCAACTCTTTTGCCGTGGGCACCGCCCAGCCAGTCTCTTTTCTGGCGAAAATGGCATTGACCGCAGAGCTCATAGCTGTGGTCATAATCGATCTTTTCCCCTTTCTTGTCCCAAAGATAATTGCGGTCGTCAGAATGATGGCAGTCGATACAGGTGAGTGCTTCTTCCCCCTTGCCATGGTTGATGTTGATATTGGCATGGGTTAGCTCAGCCCCTTCATTCACGGTCACCGGTTTGTCTGTATGGCAATTGCTGCAAGCAAACCGGTTGATCTCGTTTTTACGACTTAGCACTCGAAAGTGGCGGCCATTGTAGCGCTCTTTGGCCAGCACCGTTTTCCGGGTTACCGGGCGCACCTTCTCTACGGCGCGATTATCAAATTTTTCCTGAGTGTCTTTGATCTCATCGAGAAACGAGGACTCACTGGCATGGACCTGATTTGGTAAAGCAACAACAGTAATGATTACAAAGACATACACAAGAAGCAGCCTCGGCATGATTGCTGTCCGATTCATGATCATGAATTCTGATCTTCGCTTCATTTTCTCTGGAAAATCCTGAGTGGTTCGGATTGTATAACGGTGGCGTGACATTGGCGGCAATCTCCTCTTGCTGCATGTGAAACCCGAATCTCGGCCACGGCTGCAGGGCCTGTATGGCAGGCGATGCAGTTTTCGCGTAGTTGCAGACTATGTGGGATCGGCGGTGGCGAACCACCCAGCGAAGATTGGCCGAGGCGGGGTGGTTCGATGGATTTCCACTGACTTTCCGCGAAGTGTTTATCCTCATCAAGTACTGGCGTATGGCATTGATAGCAGAGGCTGTTCTCCGGGTGCGGGGTGACCGGAGCAAATGCTCCGTACTCAGGACTGTAGCCGCCCTTTTCATGGCAGGAGAGGCAATCCAGTTCTCCTGTCTTGAAACTCTGGTCAACCTTGTGGGGAATGCGGGGCGGAGAGCCTGGATACTGGCGCAAAGCGTAAAACTCAGCCAGATTTCTCCCACCTGAAGCGGAAGTCATATCGGCCCGGGTCCTGGCATCGTAGGACCGGTAAATCTTACTCCCCTGATTGTCGTAGTCTGTCAGTTTCTCTCTACCAGATGCTGACGTTGCCGCGATCGCCAGGCAGATTCCGGCAACTCCCAAGATGACATGCAAAGATATGGTGCTATTGTTTTTCCAGAATGGTCGCATCATGCTTTCTCCAGTTTCACAGCACACTTTTTATAGTCGGGCTGTTTGGAAATGGGACAGAAGGCATCAAGGGTTACCTCATTTATCAGGTAACTCTCATCAAAGAAGGGGACAAAGACCATGCCCCGGGCCGGTACCCCACGGCCTTTTATCTGCGCGGGCATGACAATTTCGCCTCGGCGTGAAATGATTCTGACCTTTTCGCCGTCAACGACACCTAGTTCGGCGGCATCTTCGGGATGAATTTCGACATAGGCAGAGGGCACGGCATTGTGGAGAACCGGAACTCTCCTGGTCATCGAGCCGGTATGCCAGTGTTCGATTACCCGGCCGGTATTCAGCCAGAAGTTGTATTCACTGTCCGGAGATTCGGCTGCCGGTTCATAGGGCCTGGCCCATATCCAGGCGCGGTTGTTCTTTTTCCCGTAGAAGTCGAAATCTTTACCATTGGTACAGGCAGGATCATATTTGGGGTTGAACCGCCAGCGCGTCTCCTTGCCGTCAACGAAGGGCCACTGGACTCCGGAACGAGCTTTGAGCACTTGATAGGGTGCCATCTCATGCTTGGGTCCGGCATGAAAACGTCGATATTCCTCCCAGATTTTTTCGATATAGTCATCCTCACTCCAGCTAAACTGCTTTGTGAAACCGAGTCTCCTGGCAACCTCGATGATTTGCCAGGTGTCCGACATTGCTTCACCCGGTGGATCGACGATTTGGGCAAAGTGCTGAGTGCGTCTCTCGGAGTTGCCGTAGAGACCCTCCTGCTCGATCCACATTGCCGCCGGCAGAATCACATCGGCGATATCAGTTGTAGGGGTCGGGTAGACATCGGAAACAACGATAAAACGATCATCCTTTTTGGCGCCGTCGCGGTATCTCTTCAAGTTCGGCATGGTAACCATGGGATTGGTTACCTGGATCCACATAAATTTGATATCGCCTCGATCAAGGGCCCGGAACATGGCCACGGTATGATTAGATGGTTTAGGGTCGATATTCGTTACCGGTACATCCCAGATCTCTGCGGCCAGTTTTCTGTGTTTCTCGTTCATGACCACGCCATGAGGCAGCTTGTGGGTGAGGGTGCCCACTTCACGCACTGTGCCGCAGGCACTTGGCTGTCCGGTCAGGGAGAACGGGCTGTTGCCTGGAGTTGAGATTTTACCGACCAGCAGGTGAATGTTGTAGACGAGGTTGTTTATCCAGGTTCCTCTGGTGTGCTGATTCATGCCCATGCACCAGAAGGAGGTGACTTTCAGCGTCGGATCACCGTATAGCGAAGCCAAATACTTGATATCCTCGGCCTTGACACCTGATATTTTCTCGACCTTCTCCGGGGTGTAATCATCCAGAAAAGCTTTGAATTCTTCAAAGTCAATGGATTCAGCCTTGTCTTTGAAAGAAAAATGGTCTTCAGTGCCGTAGCCGATGTTGGTTTTGCCCTTATGGAAGGAGACATGTTCGCCCACAAAATTCGAATCCACCCAACCGTTGCGGATTATCTCGTAACAGATGGCATTGGCCACCGCCAGATCGGTCTGCGGTTTGAACAAAATGGACTTATCCGAGGCCTGACTGGTGCGGGTGAGGCGGGTGGCAAAGTCGATAATGGTGACATCTTTGCGTCGTTTACGATTGGCCACCATTCTCGAAAAAAGTACGGGATGCATCTCTGCCATGTTGTTGCCCCAGGTGACAAAGACATCGGCATAATCGATATCCTCATAGCAGCCCATGGGCTCGTCAAGACCGAAAGAGGTCATGAAGCCGGTGACCGCACTGGCCATGCAGAGGCGGGCGTTTGCCTCTAAATTGTTGGTGCCGAGACAGCCCTTGAACAGCTTGGAGGCCACATAGCCGTCGGGGATGGTCCATTGGCCGGAGCCGTACATGGCGACGGCATCCTTGCCATGCTTTTCCCTAGTTTCCTTGAGCTTACTGGCTACGAGATCAAGCGCTTCCTGGATCGGCACTTCCACCATGCTGCCGTTTTTACGGATCTTGGCGGTGGTCAATCGGTCCTTGCCGTAGAGTGCCTGTACGGAATGGTAACCCTTCATGCAGCACAATCCTTTGTTAACGCTGCAGGCCGGATCTCCCTTGACCGCGACGGCGCGATTGTTGTTCACGCCGATAAGCAGACCGCAGCCAGTACCGCAGAAGCGGCAAGGCGATTTCTGCCAGGTGATTAACGCCGAATTGCCCGCGAGCCTGTTCCAATCACCAAAACTTATTCCTGGAAAAAGAGAACCGGCGGTGGCGAAAGCGCTACTGATGGCTGCCTGTTTAATAAACTGTCGTCTATCAAGTTTCATGGTCTGTCTGTTCTCCCTTGTCGTTTTTTTCATCGTAACCGAATGCCATGCTCAAAGACTGCAGGTGTTGCAATTTTTTGAGCCTCTCCTGCAGGCGTTTTTCCGTAGATTCGTCAGGGGTGTCCGTTACCAGGACAACGATATCCTGATTATCGGCCGGCATTATTTGGCAATGATCCAAAGCGGAAAGCTCGATGCAGAGCTTTTCCTTGGCTTCCGTTTTGGGAATGGCGAGATAGCTGAAGATAGGCATCACTTCTCCTTGTAGGTTCAATTGCAAGTGACACATTGTGGTAGTAATATCAGTTTAGCAGTTAGGCTATTCATAAAAATTGACCTAAATCAATTTATGTAAATTCCATGTGCGATCGTTACTAAACAAAGATTATCTGAGTCAAACCGGTCGACTAACAGCTATTGGCTCTTCTTAGATGGGCAGCTACTAAGTTGATTTTTCATAAAAAGTGATAAGTATGTCTACCAGTTAGGACAGGGAGAAGTGTCTATAACTATTTTCCGGAATAGATAATTTGTTGTACATCCAGATTGGTAGAATCAAGAATATGATGGTTATTGATTCCCAAAAGAACAGTCACAAAACAGCATAGATACTATTATGTGTTAGAGTTTGACCTGGCTCTGGATGGTTAAGTATCGCTACTGAAGGGGAACGTTTACTCATTCGATCTTCTCGTAGATATTGATCACAAACAGTAGGAATTAATGGAACCCAACAAACTCTATATTCTCCTTTTCAGTATTCACGGACTCATTCGGGCGGATTCACCGGAACTTGGCGTGGACGCCGATACCGGAGGGCAGATAAAGTATGTACTTGAACTGGCCAAGGCACTGGGTGAGCTTGATGAGGTCGGCCAGGTTGACCTATTTACCAGACGAATAGAGAGCAAAGCCATCGCCCCTGAATATGGTGCACCTTTTGAAGAAATCTCCGAAAAGGCACGTATTGTTCGTATTCGCTGCGGGGGTAAGAAATACATTCGCAAAGAATTGCTCTGGCCGCACATGGAGGAGTTCATCGATAATACGATCCGCTACCTGAAATCGCAGGACAGAACACCGGATCTGTTCCACGGTCATTATGCCGACGCCGGCTATGTTGCCATGGAACTGGCTTCCGCTTTTGATGCACCTTTGGTTTTCACCGGCCACTCCATGGGAAGGAACAAGAAAGCAAAACTGGTTGCTGATGCTCTCAGTGAAAAACGAATCGACGAGCACTATAAAATGTCCACCCGAATTGCCAGGGAAGAAGAGATAATCAATAAAGCAAATCTCATCATCACTTCGACGCAGCAGGAGATCGATAAGCAGTACGGACTATATGATAACCATCAGGGCAAAACTTATGCGGTTGTTCCTCCAGGGATAGATCTCGAAGTTTTCTATCCCTATTATGATCCACAGCTCGATAGCGAGCTGCTCAGTGAGGAGGTAAAGCAGATTCGGCTTACGCTGATAAACGAGTTGAACCGTTTTTGGGCAAAACCGGAAAAGCCATTTATTCTGGCGCTCTGCCGGCCTGACGAACGTAAGAATATCACTGGTCTCATTGAAGCTTATGGCAACGACAAGGAGCTACAGGCCATTGCCAATTTGGCAATTTTTGCCGGTATCCGGAGTAATATTAAAGAAATGGAAGAGAATGAACAGGCGGTTCTCACCGATATGCTCCTGCAAATGGATACCTATGATCTCTATGGCAAACTGGCCATCCCCAAAAAACATGATTTTGCCACCGAGGTTCCAGAGCTTTACCGTCTCTGCGCAGAGACCCATGGCGCTTTTGTCAATCCAGCTCTGGTTGAACCGTTTGGACTTACCCTGATCGAGGCTTCCGCCTGTGGTCTGCCGATCGTTGCGACCAATGATGGCGGGCCAAGAGATATTGTGGAGAACTGCGACAACGGTTTTTTAGTGGATGTCGCCGACACAGAGGAGATTGCTGCTGCTCTGCGCAGGCTTTTGGTTGACCGGGAAGTATGGGAGAAATGTTCCAATAACGCCATCAATGGCGTGCGCAAGCATTATTCCTGGCATGCCCATTGTAAAAAATATCTTGAACATCTTTACATGATGTTTCCCGACCGGCTGGAGGAGGAAGCTGAGGAACAAAGTATCAGGCGCAGAACCTACCGTCCTCCCTTCGGAAAACGGTTGACCAACGTTAACCGGTTGCTTATTACCGGCATTGATGACACGCTTGTCGGTGATGATGATAGTATGCAGCATCTCTTTAACCTTCTTGAAGACTTCAAACAGGATCTTGCCTGGGGCGTGGCTACCGGCCGTAGTCTGGAGATGACCATCGAAGCCATGACTGAACATGATATTCCTACTCCGGATATTCTTATCTGTTCGGTGGGCACGGAAATTTACTACGGTCCTGACTTTCGGATGGATAAGGGCTGGTATAATTATATCGACTATCAGTGGCGGCCGGAGGAGATTAAGGATGTTCTTGCCGAACTTGACTTCCTTATTTTTCAAGAGGCTGAAGGACAACGCAAGTATAAGATCAGCTATTATCTGGAGGAAAAGGATGGCCGTCTCCAGCAGATAAAAGACACCCTGGAGAGCCATCGTCTCCGCTGCAATGTCAACTATTCTCGAGGTCAGTTCCTTGATATCCTGCCCATAAGAGCTTCGAAGGGCAAAGCTATCAGCTATATTCGCTACAAATATGAGTTCTCTCCACGTTATGTTATGGTGGCGGAGGATTCCGGTGTTAATGAAGACATGATTGTCAGCAGGAACAGGGGACTTGTTGTTGCCAATTACCGCGACGGCATGGAACTGCTCAAGGGCAAACGTAATATTTACTTTAGCTCTGAGAGCTATGCAGCCGGAATCATTGACGGGCTTTATCAGTACGGTTTTCTCCAACAGTAAGAGGAGCTTGCCGGCAAGCCTGGGTCAGTTGTGCTGGATGGAATTGGCCAACGGCTTGAACTGCAGATGATAGAGCATCTCCAGATATCTGTCAGTTTCCTGACGCTCAAGATCGGTGGCGTATTTCCAGAACCCGTAGATACAGGTTAGTGACATGAGCCTTTTGGCATAGCGATGCCAGGTATATTTGTCTTCAACACGTTGAATTGCTGCCTTGGAAAACCTCTCCCAGTGGCTGATATCACGGTCACAATGCGCAAAGAATTCGGCAAGCTGCTCAGAAACCTTGTCGCCGTGATTGGGGTTGATATGAAAACCCGACTGTTTATTGACGATGATTTCCAGTGGTCCGCCATATTCAGTGGCAAAGGTTGGTAATCCCGAGGCCATGGCTTCGATGACGGTGAGACCAAAAGCTTCGAAAAAGGCTGGCTGTACGAAGGCTCCTCTCTTGTCAGCAATATAGCGATATAGCTCACCGCTGAGTTGTTTGCCCAGTCGTTTACCAAGCCAGCGAACCTGGCCGTCCAGATCATACTCATCGAAAAGCTGATGGATTTTATAGATCTGGTCACGTTCCTCATCGTCTCCGGAGTTGTCGGGATGAACGGTGCCACCGATGATAAGTAGGTTGGTGAGCTCACGAAGCTTGTCATTTTTGGCGTAAAGCTCCACTAAACCGGAGAGGTTTTTGATCCGGTCAAGTCTGGCCATGGAAAATACAATTGGTTTGTCACCATTTTCATAATTTCCTCGAGCATCCCCCCCCTCGGGATTAAACAGCAACCTCTCGATCTCCGGATGCAGTTCAGTCAATCTGCGATCACTTTCGGTATGGGGAAAATAGACCCTGTCATCGGCACCGGGAGAAACAATATTGAACTTTGGGTCAAAAACATCGACTCCGTGAATGACCCGTTGCAGTTCCGGCATGGAAAAAGAGCTGTAGCTTTCATACTGCCCGACTACATCATTGGAGCCGGCAATTTCCTGGTAGGTTGAGGTGATAATAAAATCGGCCGAGTTCATGGCGATGAGATCGGCGGTGAACTGACAGGAAAAATGATACTGCTCCTCCATGTCCTTCCAATAGAGGGCTGAATAGAGGTATTTAGTCTTTTCCAGGGCATGGGCGATATTGCACTGAGTGACCTTGAGACTGTTGGAGAGCAGGGTGGCCACAAGGTTGCCGTCCGAATAGTTGCCAACGACAAGATCCGGACGTCTGCCGCCAAGTTTTTCGAGAATGGTCTTTTCAACCTCTTTGGCAAAGTCTTCGAGGTAGGGCCACACTTCAAAACGGGAAATCCAGTGGGGCACGATGGAGCCGTCTTTTTCCCTAAACGGGACCCTGATAATGCGGGCATGTTCCGTGCCTTTGACCGGTTCTTCCGGTTGGTCGCAGGTGGTTTCACCGGCCTCCGGAATGAGTCTGGTGATAATGAGAATCTCCGGTTGAATGTCAAGTCCCTGGCTATGGATGCGTTTTTTCATCTCCTCTTCAAGTGCCTTGACCTGATCGAGAATGTAGACAATCTGGCCTCCGGTATCCGGCAGACCAAGAACGTTTTCCTGACCAAAATATCCGTGAGGGGAGAGGATCGCCAGATTGAAAATCATCGGGATTCTTCCTAGAAATTTTTCCAGGTTATGGTAATCCGGAGCCTCGAGGAGATCGGCAAGAATGGAAAAACTTTTTCTAATTCCCTCGATCGATCTCCCCCAGCCCGCTTCAAAGCCGAGGCTGCGCAGGTGATCTTTGACATCCGACCATTCTTTGTTTACATCCATCCCGTCGAGATACTCCATACCGCTGACCAGCATCTGGCGCAACTCCCTGACATCGGAGATCTGTTCGTTGATCATGAACGGTTCACCGGCATATCCGTGTACCCGGAGGAAGTTAAAGAGCAGTTCATCGCCTTTGGTGAGAATATTGGCAAGACGGCTGGAAAAGCGCCGGTTCAGAAATTCCACTCCGTGACCAATGGAGCGTACCTGGTTCATTTTGGGAAAATCTCGCTCGAAGGGAGCAAAGTCGATCTCTAACAGAAAGTTATCATCCTTGCCGGTGACGTAGCGTTCCTTAGCCTGCAGAAAATCAGTCACGGTTATTTGGTCGAGAGTGCGAGCATCGAATCTATAACTTAAGTAATACCAGGTAGCCACCTGGGGACGGATGACAAAATAGAAGAACGAATCGGTGCGCAGCGCCTCCTGGGTCTTCTTGATGGTTGTTCCCAGTGCTGAGGAAAGGATGGCCTCCTGATTTGTCTGCTGACAAAATTCCACCAGATCATCCCATAACTCGCCGCCAAGGATAAGGTTTTTTTTGCGGTCCTGAAATGACTGGAAAACATCATGAAACGTTTGAGGATTGTCAGCTATATATTTCTTCAGTTGCTGGAGGATCATATTTTTTCCTTCGGCGGCTAGTTTAAATCGTTTTTATGAGGAATTTGCTTTCCCCGGCAAAAGTAATATTGTACTGATTGTATCTGTCGGGGGATGGCACAAATTACTTTTAACTGTTTAGGGCGTTTAACTATCTTTACATCGTGTATATGGTGCATTGAATAATGTATTCTAGCACACAGTCAAAAATTTTGAGAATTATCTGTTACTTTGTCAACCGGTTTCTCGAGACTAAAAAGGGTAATCGGCAATGATAATTTCTTTGGGATAGCTTTTCCGGAAACTAATTGAAATTCGCTATAATCGGTGACATGGAGGTCTCTGATGGGTGAGAAGACAACATTTACCATGGTGGGAATAGGAGAAGTCCTTTGGGATATACTGCCTCAGGGTAAACAGCTGGGAGGTGCTCCGGCAAATTTTGCCTGCCATGCTTCTCAGCTTGGCAACAACGGAGTGATCTTCAGCTCAGTGGGCAAGGACAGTTTGGGAACCGAGATTTTGGAAGTGCTCGATAAAAAGAATGTCGGGCATATTATCTCGGTGCAGGATAAGTATCCCACCGGTACCGTAAGTGTTGAGTTGGATAGTGAGGGTGCACCAACCTATACCATTCATGAGGATGTTGCTTGGGATCATATCAGACTCGAGAAGCAGCATAAGAAATTTACCGAGAAAGCCGATGTTATCTGTTATGGTTCGCTGGCTTGTCGTCATGATGATTCCGCCAAGTCGATTTTCGAATGTATCGAGGCGACTCCCTCCACCTGTATACGCCTGTTCGATGTTAACCTACGACAGGATTATTATGATCAGGAAACCATTCTGAAATTGCTCGAAGCGGCCACAGTTCTGAAGCTTAACGACGAGGAGCTGTTGGTTGTGGCCCATTTCCTCGATATTTCCGGAAGTGAAACCACCTTGCTGCAGCTTATTCGTCACACCTTCGATCTCGATCTCATCATCCTGACGAAAGGAGAGCATGGCAGCAGACTTTTTTCCCGGGAGCTTGGAGATTCAATTCTGAAAGGACAGCAGGTGAAGGTGGTAGATACCATTGGTGCGGGCGATTCCTTCGCCGGAGCGGTTGCCACCGGACTCTGTTTGGATATGCCTCTGGAAAAAATCCACCAGTTTGCCGACAATGTCGCTGCGTACGTTTGCAGCCAGGCCGGGGCAACACCTGAATTGCCGCCGCTTGGCGAGTTACTTCACGGTCGTTGAGGAAAATCAGGCTGGTAGCACCTTTCAGGTCGCCTCATTGTAGACATCCATGGCCACCAATTCGGCATAGTGACCGTTTAACTCCATGAGTTCGTCATGGTTGCCGCGTTCTGTTATTCTTCCTTCCTCCATCACTAAGATGGTATCGGCCCGGCGGATTGTTGAGAGCCGATGGGCGATCACCAAAGATGTCCGGTTGGCAAAACTTTCGGCAATGGCCTCTTCGAGAATGTTCTCCGATTCAGTGTCAATGGCTGCCGTGGCTTCGTCGAGCACCAGTATGATTGGGTTGCGGCACAGAACTCTGGCAAAGGCGAGGAGTTGTTTTTCGCCAGTGGAAAGCTGCTGACCGCCTTCGCCTATCAAGGTGTCCAACCCACTCGGCAACCGATCGACGAAACGATCGATACCGGTCTGCGCTAATATTTCCTCCACCCTTTGCCGGCTGGTACCGGTATCCATGACAATATTGGCCAGAAGAGTGTCCTGGAGAATGAAAATATCCTGGAGAACCACACCGACTAACTGGCGCAAATTTGTGAGGCTGAACTGACTGATGTCAATGTCGTCGATGGTTATCCTGCCCTGTTGGGGGTCATAAAATCTCAACAACAGGTTGACCAGGGTGGTTTTCCCCGAACCGGTTGCTCCGACCAAGGCGACGGTTTCCCCTCGCCTGATGGTAAAGCTGATGTCTTTGCAGACCTGGTGTTTCCCATCATAACTGAAGTGCACCCCATGAAACTGCAAATTGCCATGAATATCCTCTGCCGAATGAGGTTTGTCAGCCAGGATTCGGTCGCTTTTGAGATCAAATAGTTGAAAAATACGCTCAGCCGAGGCCATTGCCGACTGGACGATGGAATATTTCTGGGCAAGTTCCCGCAATGGCTGAAAGAACAGCCGCATATAGGAAAGAAAAGCAACCAGCTCCCCCAGGGTGAGTTGGTTACGCAAGATCTCCGAACCACCATACCAGAGGATGAGGGCAATGGCGGTGGAGCTCATAAATTCCGTCAAGGGCATGAAAGTGCCGAAGAGTTTGATCTGATCAAGGTTTCTCTGGAGATAGCCAAAGCTCAACTTCTCATGTAATTTCCTGGTTTCTTTCTGTCTGCCGAAGACCTGCAGGGTGGCAATACCCGAAATAGATTCCGAGAGAAAGCTATTGAGTTTGGCAAGCTGACTGCGAATTCTTCTAAACTGGGCTCTGGCCAGGCGGGCAAAGAGCTGAGTGATAATGACAGCAATTGGCACAAAAATACTCATCACCAAAGCAAGCCTGGCATTGAGCAGGAAGAGCACTATAAGGATGCCAACTATTCTGAGGAGGTCATTGAAGATGGTTACCAGAACGGAAGTGAACATCTCATGCATATTCTGGATATCGTTGGTCAGCCGGGTAACCAGACGGCCTGTGGGATTGGTGTCGAAGAAGTGCGGGTCCAGCTTGAGCATGTGACCAAAGAGATTTTGACGAATACGGTGCATGATGGACTGGCCGACATACTCCAGGGTGACAACCTGAAAAAAAGTGGCAACGAGTACGATTATGACCAATCCGAAAAAGATAATGCTGATCATACTCAGTCCGGACAAGCGCTCCGCTATCTCAAGTTCGGAGTTGGTGATGTAGCCGTCAATGCCGGTTTGGATAAGATAGGGCAGGCCGAGGGTTGCGCCGGTGATCAGCAGCGAGAGAATAATGGCGGCAGTCATTAGCTGCCAATGGTACCGACAGTATACCAGGATTCTTCCCCAGAGGTTGAAGTCACCCAAAGGCGCGGTTGTGCTGTCTTCCTGATACCCGAAGTCTTTCATTTATAATCCAGCTGTTCGCTTTCACGCATCTGTTTGGCAAACATTGATCTATAAAACCGGCTCTGTTCCAAAAGCTGCTCGTGCCGGCCGTCATGACTTATCTCACCATTTTCAAGAACTATAATGTGATCGGTCATTGTCAGTAGTTTTAAGCGATTGGAAACAATCAACACTGTTTTGCCCTGGAGATGTTCCTTGAGACCGGCGAAAATCTGATGTTCGGTTTCAACGTCCACAGCGGAGAGGCCGTCGTCGATGATTAGAACGGGACGGTCGATGAGCAGAGCTCTGGCAAGAGCCAGGCGCTGGCGTTGACCGCCGGAGAGCTTCACACCCCGCTCACCGATAATGGTTTCATAACCATCTGGAAAGGCCATGATATCCTCATGAATGGCGGCTAGTCTGGCGGCTTCCTCCATTTTCTCATCAACCGCTTCAGGTTTCCCAAGTTTAATATTGGCGGCAATGGAGTTGGAAAAAAGGGTAGGTTCCTGAGCAACGTAGCCAATATTCGCACAAATGCTTTCCACTGCCAGAGTATTGACATCAAGCCCGTTAAAAAAGAGGCTGTCGTCCTTAACCGGATAGAGCCGTGCCAGAATCTTGCAAATGGTTGACTTGCCGCTACCAGTCCGGCCGGTCATGCCATGAATACCCGGGCCAATGGTGAGAGAAAAATCCTTCAACACCGGCGAGGCCGACGAAGGATAGGTAAAATTCAGATTTTTCAGTTCGAAGGTGATCTGCTCCTGTTTCTCCACCTCCTCTCCTGCATAGGGAAGAAGTGAGCGCTCTTTTAGCAGAGAATCGATTCTGGTAAGCGATGTTATCCCGCGCTGAACCAGATTGGTGACCCAGCCGATGGCCATCATGGGCCAGATGAGCATGTAGAGATAGGTAATAAAGGCCACAAAATCGCCCATGGAAATCTCTCCAATGATCACCAACCTGCCACCGAAGAAGAGGATGAGCAGCATCCCCATGTTGCCAACCAGGGTTGCGATGGGAAACATCAGACCCTGGATGCGGGCGACCCCAAGATTGCTTTTGACATATTTACGGCCGAGTTTATCGAACTCCCTGGTCTGGAATTTCTCCATGGTGTAGGCCTTGATCAGTTTAACCGAAACCAGAGTTGACCTGGAAAATTCGGTCAACAGGGAGAACTGTTCCTGCACCGTGGTGAAGCGGCGATGCATCCTGCCAGAAAGAATGCGGGTAAAGATTGCCAGAAAGGGCATGGGCAGAAGGGCTAAAAGGGTCAGCTTGACATGGATGAAGGACATGAAAGCGATAGCAGCCACGGTCATAACCAGAGCATCGACGGCAGCCACCATCCCCATGCCGCAGGCCATTTGGACGGCGTTCAGATCATTTGAAGCATGGGCCATGATGTCACCGGTTGTGCGTTTCTCAAAAAACGCGGTGTCCATCTTGACGATGTGGGCAAATATTCGGTTGCGTATGGCCCTTTCCAGGTAGCGTGAGAAGCCGATGATCATGTAACGCCAGATAAAGCGAAGGACGACGACACCCATGGCGATCAAGATAATGTACAAGCCATAACGTAGCAGAATTTCACGGGTGGCACTTTCTGCAGCCAGGCTGTCTACGCCCCTTTTGAGTATTCTGGGGATCGATAGCTGGAGAAAATCAACAACAATCAGAGCAGCAAAGCCAGCAAAGAGCCGCAATCGATATTGCCTGAACAGGGGAAGTATATGACGCAGTAGCTGTTTGGCGGAAGGGGCGGCAGGGGTGCTCTCGACGTCGTTGTCCGTTTGATAGGTCTGGGTAATATTCACGAGAGGGCTGCAGTCACCTTTAACTATTGTTGCTTTCGATTCCTTCCTGCCGCCGTAGGTGGGACAGAAAGGCCAGTAAAGTTTGAGAATTCAGAAGAACATTTAAGTCTTTTCATATAATAGGGCCTTCTCTTTCATAAACAAGGCGAAATGGGCAGGTCAGATCTTTTATAGGGGCAAAAGGAGTTCAACCCGAAAAGATATCTTCATTTTCCCAGGGCAACCTCTTATCCCGCCGGTCTAGCCTTGAAATATCATGAAAACGAAAGCTATTGTCGGTTTTGTTAATAGAATTCAAGCTATTAATATAAATCACCCGGGGTTTTTCTGGGGACAATTTGAACTTCGAAAGAATTCAAATAAACTAACTTTTCTTTTCACCCTACGGTGCTCTTCGTTCTCAAAGGCTTGCGGTAGATGAATACAGCTGCGCCATTGATGCCTCGATTATGAACTCAGCTGGCATACGAAATATTAAAGCTAGCTATGCCAAGGAGTCGAACAGTTTCAGATTCTTCTCAAGCAACGATCCGGCAAGAAGATCACCCAGTGCTTTTTCCATGTGCTCCCGATTGACACCCGGAAGCAGCCTTAATTTATTGATATGGGCGAGGACAACGATATTCTGCGTTCGTGGATCAGCCAGATCCTCATCTGCTACCGCGAAGAGCTTAATATCGGCGCTCTCACAGAACTTTTCGATAAGCTCTTCACTCACTTCGATATCCTTGCCAAGCCGGACACCCAGCGGTTGGAGAACGGTATTGTAGTAGATCAGCGTACCTCCCTGCTGGAGCATGCTTTCTGCACCCCGGAGAGCCTCGTGTCGTTCCAGGGCGACAACCAGGTCGCTTTTACCGGCGGGGACCATGGGGGAGAAGATATTATCGCCATAGCGGAGATGTGAAACCACGATACCGCCACGCTGGGCCAGTCCGTGCGTATCGACGGCTTTTGCCGGAAAACCGGCATAATCGATGGCCCGAAGAAGAACTTCAGCAAGGAGACCGATACCCTGGCCGCCTACGCCGCAGAGGTAGATGTTGAATGCTTTCATGATATCTGCTCGACTGTTGATTTAGCGCTTAATTGCCTTGGACGGACAGGTCGGTATACAGGAGCCGTCGCCAATGCACAAATCTTTATTGACGGTTATGGTGCCATCTGTCTGGTTGTTGACAAAACTGGGGCAGCCGAATTTGGCAATGCATGTGGTGATCTTCTCGCATGCCTTTTGATCGATATGCACCTGATAAGGATTGGTTCCCTTTGCTTTTCGCTGTTTTTTGGCAAACAGCAGCATGCATGGATGCCTGGCAATTACGACATTAAACCGCTCTTCGTTGATTGCCTGGCGCATTATTTTACGGAGTTCTTCCTGTTTATATGTATCGGTTTCAAAAATTGACGGTACTCCAAGACCTTCAAGTAATTGGCGTATGGGAATGGCTTCAGATATTTCATTGAAATTTCTTCCCGATGCCGGATGATCCTGATGACCGGTCATGGCCGTAGTCCCATTTTCCATGAGGACCAGGGTGAGGTTGTGATTGTTGAAAAGAGCGTTGATGATGCCGGGCAGCCCGGCATGAAAAAAGGTTGAATCACCAAGAAAGGCAACCACCTTCCGGGTTGTGTTAAATAAAGACAATCCGGAGCCGATCCCCGGAGAAGCGCCCATACAGAGCACAAGCTCGCCTAGATTGTAGGGCTCTTGAAAGCCAAGGGTGTGACAACCGATATCAGCTACGGTGATATCTTCATCGGCGAGCGCTTCACCGATGGCATGAAAGGCGCTGCGATGGCCGCAACCGGGACACATTTGCGGCGGGCGTGCAGGAGTCTGGCCGGCTGGTTCGGGCAGCTCTGGAGTTTCCAGTAAATCCGGCCAGGTAGCGTGCAGGATGTGCTCCACTTTTTCCGGTGTATACTCACCAATCCAGTCGCCCATATCATTTTTGCCGATTATGCGTGTCTGCAGGCCAAGATCGTAGGCGATGGCCTTTATGCTGCGCTCGAGTTCGTCGTCGAGTTCTTCGAGAACCTTAACTTCTTCATGTTTTTTGAGAAAACCGACAATGGTGTGCCTTGGAACCGGATATACCATTGCCAGCTTGAGAATATCCGGTTTAGTTTTACTCGGTGGTACAGTCCCAAGAACCTCAAGCAAAGACAGATAAACCAGACCTGAGGTGATAATCCCCAGTTTGCTGTTATTATCCACCACGGTATGGAGGTTGCGTTTGTCCACCCAATCCTCAATTTCGCCAAGTTGCCGCAGGGCTCGTTCTTTCATGGGATACACGGCCGAAGTCAGGGGAATATAGGGACCGTTTTTGACCGAAAAGCGGGGGGTGTTATCCTGCTCTGTCGGTGTGTAGCCCCGGAAAGCCACCGTTTCCTTGGCATGACAGACATGGGTAGTAAGCCTTAAAATGACCACTTTACCAAGTTTCTGTGAGAGGGCGGCCGCTTGCAGATAGTAGGAATAGACCTCATCCGGACCGGCTGGTTCAAAAATCGGGGTGTAGCTCAAATAGGCGTAATGACGGTTGTCCTGTTCGTTCTGGGACGAGTTTGCTCCCGGATCGTCACCTAACACCACCACCATTCCTCCGGGAATGTTGAGGAGGCTGAGTTGTACAAAGGTATCGGCGGTAACGTTGAGACCGACGCTTTTGAAAAAGACGGTGGCCAGATGACCATTTAAAGCTGCCCCGAAGGCTACCTCGGTGGCTACCTTCTCGTTGGTTGAAAACTCAAAATAAAAGGGACGTTGGTCCGCGGGGATGGCGCGGATGGCCGAGGCAATTTCCGGGGTTGGTGAGCCGGGGTAGGAAGTGACCACGCGGGTCTGTGCTTCCACCATTGCTCGAACCAAGGCAGTATTACCCATGACAATTTCGGCAAAGGGCTCCTCGCGCAGAAGCATTTCCCCCATATCTTTCATGTGCCTTCTCCTTGGAAATTATATGATTATTGTAGTCTGAAGCATGGGATGTAATCCGTCCCATTCTAACACGTTTATTTAGTTCGGGTCAAAAACAATACACAGGTGTTGGCATGGTTGAGCCGGCGGCGCGGCAGCAGTACAGAAGATATTTTTTGGAATAGTTTAATTGATCCATTTCTCTCAATGCGAAAGGGAATCAACGGAGTTAGGAATGAAACAGAGGTAATTGTAGTGTAGCTATGGATAAAACCTTACTTTCAGTGGGACTCGTTCTTGCTTGGCTGGTAACACCTGAGTCTATTGTGCTAGTTACCAAAGGCAGTGGCCTTGGTGGACTTTCCTTCCTGGGAGCTCTCGTAATTGGCGGTCTTCTAGCTGTTGCGAACTCGGCTGTGATCCACAATCCCAGGCTTGCCAATGACGGCTACGGCAATGATCTGCTTGTCATGACGGGTGTGTTCGGTAAACTCGTGGCGATGGTTGGTCTTTTAAGCGGACGGCTACCTATTCTCCTTTTTGCTGCAACAGGAATGCTGGTGTCCGCTGGTTTTGTGTTCAACGAGATTTTTGTTTACTGGTTTCCCAACTTTCTTTTTGCCTTTTTGCTTCTTGTTCTGTTAGCAGCAATGCATCTGTTTGCCAACAGACATATACTTTTAGTTCAGAACCTATTGTTGCTCCTGACGATAGGCGGGCTGCTGATACTTAGTGGTTTAGGAGTATTTACCAAACCGGCAACTATCCAGAGTTATTCAGGAATAAACGGTGGTTTCTCGTTTATCTTAATTGCCATGGCCTGTATTCCTTTTCTTGGTTTTGATTTTCCCCGCTCAGCCGATCGACGTCTGATCTCGTTGAGCATAGCAGGTGGCCTGTTGCTACTGATTGTCTGGTCACTACTGGCAATGAAGCTGGCAGACCCGACCCGTTTAACTGAATCATCCGTTGCTCATCGCTCCATAGCCAGGGCAGTGGCTGGTGAGCAAGGAGGATATATCATTGGTTTGGTTGTCATAAGCGGAGTACTCGCCGGGGTTAATGGTTTACTGCATATCAATCGGCAAATCTTTACCGATTTGCTGCAAACGGGATTTCTGCCAACGAGTTTTAGCCGTTATGAATGGCTGGTGATTATTGTTCTGGCCGTTATTATTGGGATTATGATGATGAGCGGGTTCGCTGGTGATAAAATTCTCGAGACTCAGATAAGAGCAGCGGTGATTCTCTGGTTTATCTATCTTGGCATAAGGAGCCTGGCTGCTGCCCATCTCGGTAAATTTGTATCCCGGTTTGTTAAGGTACTCGCGTATTTCCCTGGTTGTATAACTTTATTCTTAGGTAGTTTTCTGGTCGTCAGTAACCTGCAGATGACATATATCACCAACTTTACTTTAGGTGTTTTAGCGGTGTCCTTAGCTTTTTCACTACTTTGGAACACTGTATATGGTCGACACCTACCCAACAACCTACTTCCAAGGAGGAAGAAATTATGAAAAAAATATTGCTAATATTCATGATGCTGCTGCTTTCCGGGGCTGGTTCGGTCTGGGCTGGATCAGTAGCGATAATGGACAAAGATGAGCTGAAAGGAATGCTTGATTCTCCCGATCTGGTAATCCTTGATGTCAGGACAGGCAGGGACTGGAGTTCCAGCGAGTTTAAAATAACTGGAGCTACTTATCTCGGCTCGGATGAGGTCGCTGCGGCAACGGAGAATTACGGAAAAGATAAAACGATTGTTCTCTATTGTGCCTGACCTAATGAATATACCAGTGCCCGGGTGGCACAGAAGTTTTTGGACAAAGGCTTCACCAACGTATACGCCTTAAAAGGTGGATGGCGTGAGTGGTTCAGAAGCAAATACCCCTATGAAGAAAAATCATAGGTAGTTAAGCATGACGACTTCGTAAAATTGTAAAAACAACAATGATCGAAGTTGGAAATGTCGGTTTCGGGATTTTCTATGAAACCGACATTTTTAATGCTTAATTCACGTTACTCTTTTCAGCTGTTATGTTTGCCAAAATAATTTATTAAATATCATATTGTTACGTTGTTGTTAGCGGGTTGGAAAAATTTTTTAAAAATGATTTGCAGTTGATGATGAAAAAGACTGGAATATGATGGAGAAATCGGATAGGCTCAGCAGAATCGGAGGGGATTCTCATTGATTGTCAAATGGGAAATCTCCGGTTAAAAAAATACCATCATTACTGTTAAACAGGAGGTTCACAATGGCAGAAGTCGTTATTGACGTGGATGAATGTATTGGCTGCGAAGCATGTGTTGAAACTTGTCCCGACGTCTTTGGTTTCAACGACGAAGATGAGAAGGCATATCTAATTGACGGATACGATCCAGGAGCCGATTGTATTGAGGAGGCGATTGCGTCCTGTCCGGCAGAGTGTATTGAACTGGAAGAATAGAGGGTTTTCTGAAATCGATATTCTCAAAAATTTTAAAAGCCGGTAGTCGTTAATACGACTACCGGCTTTTTCAATTGAACTTTGTTTCGTTACCCACTTACTGTTTAATACCCTTTCCCTATCTGGCAAAGAAGGTTCAGGCAACGGGGGTAAACTTGCTGCCCGGAACATTGCAGACCGGACATTTTTCGGGAGCCTTGCCTAGCTCGATATAGCCGCAAACAGGACAAAGGTAGAAATCACTCACATCCATATCTTTGCCGCTTTTTACTGCTGCCAGGGCTTTGGCGTAGATCTCTGCATGGACCTTTTCGGCATCGAGTGCGTACTGAAACATGGTCTTGCCTTTATGACCTTCGTCGCTAGCCTGTTCAGCCATGGGGGGGTACATCTCTGTGTATTCGTAGGTCTCACCGGCGATGGCAGCCTCAAGATTCTCTGCCGTAGAAGCTATCTTGTCAAGGGCTCTGAGATGTCCCTCGGCATGAATTTTCTCTGCTTCTGCTGTGGTTTTGAACAACTTGGCAATGTTGGCAAAGCCTTCTTTTTCCGCTTTTTTGGCGAAGGCGCTGTACTTCTGGAAAGCTTGGCTTTCACCGGCGAAGGCATCACTGAGATTGTCATTTGTTGTTGGCATAGTTTTCTCCTTTGTAATGATTGATAAATTACGTTTGATAAGGCTGCTTCCTTACTGCTTAACCACTGAAGATTGCCAATGATAATATATAATATTAATTATTACTATCATTATTTTGTCCTTCTGTCAGCAACCAGATATAACTGCAACAATTGCGTAGGATATTCTATTGTACCAGCCGTCCGGTATCTTTGAAAGAGCTTAATTGTTACCTTAGTCCCTTGAATTTCAAGGTTACGGCAATAAATCCTTAGGAATGGGGAAAACATCATGACCTTGCACCGGCTGAGCGAAAGGAAGGATGTACGTCACCGGTCTATGCTCTGATTTAGCTCCTTAAGGTGTTGATGTGATGTCAGGAAACAATTGTTATAGTGAATGAATATGAATGACTTTTACCTTAAACTCACAGAGCGAAGGACCAATGAATGAGTCAGGGAAGAATCAGTGTTTACGATCTTTGTGTACTTGGTTGTGGCCTTGCCGGTTTAACTGATGCCACGCGGGCAACCCATGGCTTTGTTGAGATCATCATCAGCGATGAAGAGCAGCAGCGGATTCTCGGCATTCGGGAGGCTGGTCCTCAGGTTTCCAGTACCATCATGTCGATTGCCCATTTCATGAATCATGGGAAAGGACTCAACGATGTCTTAAAAAGCGTATCTCCTCATCCGACAATAACCGAAGGTATTGCCGAATGTTTACGCATGCTGCAGGGCGAATCGATTTTCAAGCCGAACCCTTTCCCCGGATA
>JASJDT010000020.1 GCA_030065655.1 Desulfocapsaceae bacterium
CTACGTTAACGTGGTCGATCACTGGACAGCCCACTCCGCCATTTGCCTTTTCTATGAGACGATGGTGGTTCCCGGCCTTTTATTGAACTAAATGAGACAAAAACCAACAAACGGTTCTTTTGAACCAATACGCAGCCCCTTCGGAACGAGTGAAGCTGCACCAAAGATCAAGGAGTATTAATGAGTTTTAAAGATTTTTATTTTCACCAAACGATACAATCAGGTATCAAAAATTGTGGGTATATAACCCCAACTCCCATACAACAACAATCAATTCCACACATGCTGAGCGGTAAAGATGTTCTGGGGCTTGCCCAGACAGGCACTGGCAAAACAGCAGCCTTCGTTCTGCCAATGCTGCAACGTTTGCTTAATGGTCCCCGCAAAAGGATACGAGCGCTAATCATGGCTCCCACGAGAGAACTTGCCCAGCAAATCCATTATAATATTGGAGAGATGGCTATCAAGACAGGCTTGCGCAGCGCAGTCGTTTATGGTGGTGTCGGCAGACAGCCTCAGCTTAATGCCCTGCGTAATGGAACCGAGATAATTGTAGCATGTCCCGGACGTCTGCTTGACCTGCTCGGTGAGAAAGGCACCAGTCTCTCCTCTGTTGAACTATTGGTTCTTGATGAAGCAGATCACATGTTTGATAAAGGTTTTCTGCCGGATATGAGAAAAATCATTGAAATGATACCGAGAAAACGTCAATCCGTTATTTTCTCGGCGACCATGCCGCAGGAAATTCAAAAATTGACGCAGGATGTTCTTATAAAACCAGTGCGGATACAGATAGACCACTCTAAAAGTCTACCGAATATCGAACATACTCTTTTTACAGTTAAACAAGCTGGGAAGACGGCATTGTTGAAGACGTTGCTGCAGGAGAGGGAAATGACGAGAACGCTTGTTTTTACCCGAACCAAGCACAAAGCGAAAAGCTTGGCTATTGCTTTGCAGAAGGCGGGCATTAAAGCCTCATCGATGCAGGGAAATCTTTCCCAACAAAAACGACAAGCGGCACTGGATGGATTTCAGCAAGGCACATTTCCCATTTTGGTGGCCACCGACATCGCGGCTAGAGGGATCGACGTTCAGGAAATATCACACGTGATTAACTATGATCTTCCCGACACCATGGAAACGTATACCCACCGGACTGGCAGAACAGGCCGGGCAAAGAATTCCGGGAAAGCATTTTCCTTTGTCAGCCAGGATGATAGCAAGTTTATAACCAATCTCAAGCGCAAATTTAAATTCATAATCAAGGATATTCAACCAACCAGCTCAACCGAGAAAGATGAAAGGAAAAGCCATCCTCATAAAAAGAAGGCCGCACGACCGCAGCAATTAAAACGGTCAGCTGCCAAAAGACAGGGTGCAAAAAAGAAGAGCAAGGCGGCAGCTTTTGATTTTGGCCTCAGGCCACAGACCGCAAATCGCGCATAACAAATTACCTGGACAGCCAGGATTGGAGCTGAAGAATCGCTTGATCATTCAGCCAAATAGTTTCCATCTTAAACACATGGTTTAAGGCGGGGAATTAAACAACACAGGTTTCACAGGAAACCGCATTGATCGGAGTATTATAAAATGAAAGAAGGAACAGTAAAATGGTTTAACGACGCCAAGGGTTTTGGTTTCATTGAGCAGGATGGAGGCCAGGATGTCTTTGTTCATCACAGTGCAATTCAAGCTGATGGTTTTAAAACATTGGCAGAAGGAGCGAGAGTTAAGTTTGATGTAGTCGATGGCCCCAAAGGTCCTGCCGCAGAAAACGTCTCAGAGCTTTAAACTTTCCGTGATATATGCTGTTCGTCCAGGACATTAACGGGCGAATGGCATGTCTCCCCGAGGACGAGAATCAATAAATTGGAGATTTGACTTGGCTAAACAAAGATTTTCATATGAGAAACGCCAGCGTGAGTTGGAAAAGAAAAAGAAAAAAGAGCAGAAACTGCAAAGAAAGATTGACAAGAAAAAGCCATCAGAAGATCCGGACATAAAGGATACTGAAGATCAATAATGATGCTTTAGTTTGATAGTTGTTCATCCATAGTGACGCAGTAAGCCTTCAGAGGCTGTGGTTTCTTATAAAATAAAGCCTTTGAATTCAATTAACCGTAGGAATTTACTGGAGTTTTGATTCACATTCTGTGCAGGTAGAAAAAGTACAGGATAGATACTTTTCAGATTGGGAGGAAAAAATGAGATACAATCTAATTAAAGGTGAAAATGTGCTCCATCGAAAAAGAGCTGAGTGGGGTATTGGCAAAATCACCTCCGTGAACAGCTGCGGCACTATCCAAGTTGTTTTTGAAGGCAATAGAAGACTGTCAATTGCCAAAGGAATCAATTTTCTTATTAAGGTAGATGAACACGGCAATAAAATTTGATTTCTACCAATAAAAGTTATAGTTAAAGCTTTGAACCTGCTTCTCTTCGAGTGTAAAGAAAATCATCTAGTTTAACAGGAAGACACTTTTACGTTGACGATGAGAAAAGATCTCCGGAGTTTTCCTATAGCTTGCCTCAATCGCAGATAGCTTTTCATAAAGATCGGCGAACAGCACCATTACAAAGAACAAAGAAAGACCTGACCCACTATTCTACTATTTTAATAATTATTCGATATTTTCGTTAAGATGGGCAAGAAGCAAGCTTCTCGCCCCTATATTTTAAATAAATGAGCCATTTGCAAAAGGCTCATTTATATTTCTTTATTTCCTGCAACCGGCTCAGGCGATCAGGGTACTGTGGGAAAGATGAGTGCATAAGGCAGTGAGGTGGCGAACATCGGTCCCGCAACAGCCACCAAAGATATTCAGCCCAGGCAGAACCTCGGTAAGTGCCACGCTCTGTTTTCCAAACTCTTTAGGATTTCCGTTATCAAGTTCTTCGGCTTCCTCAAGCTCGGCATGGCTTTTTGCCGATGCATTCGCTCTTACAGCACGGATGCGTTCTTTCCACTGACTATCCGGCAGCAAAGCATCTCTGAAATGACTGGGGTGGGCGCAATTGATCATATAATACGATGGTCCTAAATCAGTACTATTATCGATTTCTTCGATTGCTGCCCCCAGGGGTTGACCGGAGGGAAGCCTGCCATCGGTCTCCAGGGTGAATGAAATCACCACTGGAATGTGATGGTCCTGTGCCGCCAGAGTAATGCCGATGGCCTCTTCACTGTAGTTGATGGTGAATGCGCTGACCAGATCGGCTTCTGTTTGATTGAGCTGTCCTATCTGCACTGCATGGTATTTCCTGGCCTGGTCTATATTCATTTTTTCCTGAACTTGATAACCGTCTCTTCTGGGGCCCAGACAGCCACTGATCACGATGGGAAAATCCGACTCCCGGTATCTTCCACGTAACCGAGCGAGCAGGGCAATGGACTGGCTGTTGACAGCTGCCAGTCGTTCGGTGTCGTACCCCAAACGATTTCCCCAATACTTGCTTGCCCGCCAGGTCGGGCTCTCTAGGATACAACCAAAACCATGGTCTCTGGCCAGTTCAATATATGGCTGATAATATTCTATCAGTGTTCTCCTTCCTTCTTCAGATTCGATAAGAGGAAAAGCTGCGAAATCTTGAAGGTCATAGCCTTTGTCAAAATAGAGGGTGGTTTCCAGTCCGCCATCGGTGATGAACATTCTCCCATCAAGTTGCGGCAATTTTTCTCTGTATGTGCTCATTGTCTACCTCCACAGATATTGGATGAATATCAACCGGCAAAGATAACTTTACGGCTGATTTTTTCTACATTCATCTCTTAGGCGTAAATCCCTGCCTTACATCGTAAGGATATATCAGAGGAGGCAATGTTACATCGATAGAAGAGAATCTGCTGAGAGGTGAAGTTAGTGCAACACCCACTTCACTACCTCTTCAGGTGAGTAGCTGCAGAATATACCGGTTCGCAGGGAGTTAGTAAAATGCTTAGCTAGAGCCGGATTGTGTTTTTCAATTTTTTTAATGGCACTGCGGATGCGCAGGGTTACTGCTGCACGGGCACGCTCTGCGGACGATTTCAGCTTTCGCGGTTTCCCCCCCAATCCGAGATTTTTCTCTAGGTGGTCCAGAAGATATTCCAACTCTTGCCGGAGTTGTTCTTTTCTGCCCAGATCCTGAAGTTCTTCGGCTTCAGTTATGTCTTCCTGCAATTCACGAACGCGTCGTTCATACTGGCTCCGGGCTTTCTCATCCATGGTGTATTCATTTTCGTCCATGCTGGACTCGGCACCCATCAGGTCTGTGCAATGGACTTCCTTCTCCGGTGTTGAAAGGAGCTGGGCAATGTCCTGAAGTCCTTTGAGATCGGGCATGGTTGTCTCAACACCAGCAAACAATAGGTGCCAGATAGCCTGTTCCCTTTTGAAAATAGCTTCAGTTGTAGATAGTTGCGCTTCTTTGCTGATAACCATGGGAATATCGGCAGAGCGCAGTGCCACCTCAAGACCTGCTTTCAAAATGCCTTCGACTACACTGTCTCTGTCTTCTGAATAGCGGAACGGATTGGCCTGGACAAGCCAGTTGACAACTTCATCCACCGATGGTTTCTTTCCTTTGGTGATTGAGGAAATATAGGCATTGACAAACAAATCAACATATTGTTTTGCCTCTTCGATTCTCCCCATATGTGTATAGGCAGAAGCAATGTAGCCAGGCAGATCGACCCAGACATTAGTCAATGGACGTTTTAAGGCCATCTCAACAGAAGTGCTGAAGTTTCTCAGCACAAAATAGACCAGAGAGCCGTATTGATAGTACCAGAGATTACGGTAGGGATTAAGATTGAGCGCTTTTTCAAACAACCTTTCACCCTCGGCCGCCCTGCCGAGAAAGGCCAGGCAACTGGCCAACTGTACCAGATTGTCGGCGTCATTACCGTTTAACTCGAGCGATCTGCTGATGTGATATTCCGCCTCATCAAACTGTCTTCTGTAGAGATACACTCTCCCTAGAATCATCTGAACCAGATAATCGGAATCATCCAGCCTGAAGGCTTCTGAGGCATATTTGTAGGCACTTTTCTCCGACGCCTCGTAAAGCTCCCAGAGCTGACAACTCCATTCATTAAAGTGAGAAAGCGACAAGCCGCTATAAGCTCTGGCATAGTGGGGATCGATGGTAAGGGCCTGGTTGAAAAACTCCCGTGCCTCCCGGTCCGCCTCTAATGTTCCAAGGCTCAAGCGATCCATACCGCGAAGCCAACAGTCATAGGCCGCCATATTGGTCACCGGTTTTTCTCGCGCTGCTGTCAGCAGGGTATGATCAACTTCAGAGGAGATGGTAAATACCACCCGCTCGATGATGCTTTTCTGCATATCAAAAACACCATCTCGGGGAGCATCGAACCGCTCTGCCCATATCAGTTTTCCCGATCCCGTATGAAGCAATTGCATACTTAAACGGATTGTCTCCGGTTGTTGGTAGAGGCTGCCTTTCAGCAGATAATCAACATTGATTTTCCTGGCTGCTGCCAGAATATCCAGGTCAGGGTCCGACAACATCCGGGAAGTGTAGGATGATATTATCTGAAGCCCGGGGAAGTGTGAAAGATCGACAATCAGCTCCTCCACCAACCCCCTGGAAAAATATTCAAACTGTTTATTATTGGAAAGATTTTCAAACGGGAGGACTGCCAGTGAAGCAGCTTTCCCTGAGGCTACGTTTTCCATGCTCTGCACCTCCCTGTTACAGAGAGAATGGTAATCGTGTCTTCGTCACCCCAAAGTGAACCCAGATCAACGATAAGAAAAACGTAATCACCCGGTCGGGTATGTCACCCTCCCTGCTCCTACAAAAAAAGATGAAGCGGCAACATCTCCATCAACAATCCAAGAGGACCGCCACCCCGGATATTTTCAGTCAGAAGTAAAAATCCCGACCATCCACCAATGACTCCGAGAGAAATAAACAGGCAAAAAGACAAAATGAAAACGGTCTTTTCAAAGTTGCTCAAGCCTTCATCCCTTTCTTCCTCATGTTCAGCTATTTCAGTTTTTTCCGGGTATTCCTGTGAATTCATGACGTCCTCCAATGAAAATTTTTCTTTCTACCGGATAGACGTAAAACCCGATCTTACGCTGTAAGATGTTGGCACTATAAGCTGATTAAATGCAAACATTTGTTGAAAAAATGACTATTAATAACTAAAAACAATGGCTTTTTTCCGTCTGACAGGATAAATAAATTTTTCAGGAATTCTGTCAGCAGGAGGTACAATGAGCCAACGATCCACTCAAATACTCAATACAACACAATATTTTCGTATTATTTTGCGAGCAATGCAGGCCCATTCCAGATTTGTTGAAAAACAGTATGGTCTGAGTAGCGCCAAACTGTGGATGCTGCGGGAACTCCATACAAATCCCGGCATTAAAGTGTCAAGGCTTGCTGCCGCCCTGGCCATTCATCCATCCACCTGCAGTAACATGCTCGACAAATTGGAAGAAAAAGGCTTTTTGTATCGCGAAAGAAGCAGAACTGATCAGCGAGCTGTCCACCTTACGCTGACCGAAAAAGGAACGCACCTGCTGGAAAACGCTCCGCAACCTGCCCAGGATGATATTAGCCAGGCTCTGGAGCAGCTTTCCGATGAAAGTCTCGCCTGTCTAACTGAATCGCTCGGTGAACTGGTGGAGACGATGAACATTAAAAAAGCAGAAATCAAAGACATCGTCTGAGTTTAGGGGATTCCACACGAGGCAGCAATTCACTGCCCCGTGTGGATGTGTAGATCAGCTTTTAGCCTCGGCCTCGACCCGCTCTTGCGGGAGAATGAGATTAAGCAAAAGTCCGAGAATACCGGCCAGACCGATTTTCTCCATAACGAAGTTTCCGGCGGTGAACTGCATGTCACCAATTCCTGCCACCAGAATGACCGCGATAATCACCAGATTCCTCGGGGTGGTCAGATCCCTGCCCGATTTGACCAGAGTGTTGATGCCAAGCACCGTTATCATCCCAAAAAGCAGGATCATTATGCCACCCATGACCGGAGTGGGTATTGTTGCCAAAAATGCGCCTATCTTACCAATGAAGGAAAGTAGGATGGCAAAAATCGCTGCCCAGGTCATGATTGCTGGATTAAAGGCCTTGGTCAGAGCAACGGCACCGGTTACCTCGGAGTAGGTGGTGTTAGGAGGACCACCCAGAAATGAAGCGAAGGATGTAGCTATACCGTCACCGAGCATGGTGTTCTCAATACCCGGCTCATCAAGATAGTCTTTTCCGGTAACCCCGCCTATGGCCAGAACATCACCAAAGTGTTCTATGGCCGGGGCCAGGGCGACAGGAACGATGAAAAGGACAGCCTCCCACCGCCATTCCGGCAAGGTAAAATTCGGTATGGCGAACCAGGCTTTCTCCGCCAGCGGCTGCATGGAGATCAAAGCAGGTGCCGTCCAGTTCTGGAGCTCTCCCGGATCAAAGGAAGCCTGCATGGAAGCAGAAAAACCTGTCATATCAAGAAACAGAGATGTCGCATAGCCTGCTGCTATACCACAAAGAATCGGAATGAGCTTGAACCAGCCTTTGCCAAGCAGAGAAATCAGGGCGGTGGTCGCCAAGGCCACTGTAGCAATGATGGCAGCAGTCGTGCTTGGCACCAGCCAGGCGGAACCGTCACCGGTTCTGCCCATGGCCATATGCACGGCAACCGGAGCGAGCACCAGGCCGATGACCATTATCACTGGACCGGTAACGATGGGCGGCAGGATGCGGTGGAGCATGCCTGAACCAAATATCCGGACAATGATGCTCAGCACGATATAAAAAACGCCGGCTGCTGCCAGACCACACATGGTGGCAGGAATTCCCCAGGTCTGAACACCGTAGATGATGGGAGCAATGAAAGCAAAGGACGAGGCCAGAAATATCGGTACTTTCCCTTTGGTTATCACTTGAAAAATCAGGGTCCCTCCACCGGCGGTGAATAGAGCCACATTGGGATCCAGGCCTGTTAAAATGGGCACCAGCACCAGGGCGCCAAAGGCCACAAACATCATCTGCGCCCCGACAACGCTGTCTTTAAAACGGAACGCATAATCTGAATTTGGTCGTTCTTCGGACATATCTCCTCCCCTTACTCTGACATTAATCTACCCTTACCAGAAGGGCCTTTTTATTTGCTCTTACTTCGTACCAAATATTTTGTCACCGGCATCACCAAGACCCGGCAGGATGTACCCAACCTCATTAAGTTTTTCATCCATTGCCGCAATATAGATTTCGACATCTGGATGAGCCTCGGTAATTCTCTTGACCCCCTCGGGGGCGGCAACCAGAAAGAGTCCTTTTATATTTTTACACCCCGCTTTCTTCAGGGTTTCTATGGTTGCCATCAGAGTGCCACCGGTGGCAAGCATGGGATCGAGAATCAAGGCGATCCGCTTCTCCATCTCACTGGCGGTTTTAACATAGTACTCAACAGGTTGCAGCGTTTCTTCGTTACGATAATAACCGACAACGCTCACCTTGGCAGAAGGGATAAGATCGATTACCCCGTTCATCATACCGAGACCGGCACGTAAAATGGGCACGATGGTGATCTTCTTCCCCTTTATCTTCTCAATTTCTACCGGACCTGCCCAGCCTTCAATGGTCCGTTTTTCGGTGGGCAGATCCTTGGCAGCCTCATAGGTCAGCAGGCGAGCCACCTCAGAGGCCAGATCACGAAAATCCTTGGTGGAAATATCTTTCTGCCGCATCAAACCGAGTTTGTGATTGATCAGAGGGTGATCCGCGATATGTACAGTCATGGTATTCTCCCTTATCTTCTTCTTTATAGAGATGGGTGAGCTAGTTCAACCCGGAGCGAGCAGGCGCAACTCATCGTCTACCTTTTTCCGGCAAAGTCTTTTTTCGCAGTTCGGTGTTTGCAGTATCAGTTGAGCAGATATTCAATCTCGGCAAAAAATGCAAGGCTTTTCCCTTTGCACCACTTTGCAAATCGTTGGAGTTTATTTCTTCAAACTGCAGTTAAGCAACTAATTTTTATCATCTTTTTCAGCCGTCAATATGATAAGATAAGCGGTTCATAGAATGGTACAAAGCATTAAATATTCTTTCAGTGAGAACAAATATCATCCTGTAAAAAAATAGATCGGGTGAGAGAAGAATTAGAAGGCTGGACAAACTGAAAAAGCGCATCATCACTTGGTTATGATGGGATCAAGATGCACTCCTTCAGTTCGCACATGTATGTCTTTAAACAATGGCAGCCTGAGTTACGGGGCGATTTCTGTTCGATCTCAGGATGCTACCCTTGCTATCAGCAGGTCTATACCGCATCCTTGGCAAAGAGATGTTCGGTCCGAAGACAGATCCTCACCAGCATGAGCATCACCGGAACCTCGATTAAAACACCAACAACGGTCGCCAGGGCGGCGCCCGAAGAGAGGCCGAAGAGCATTACCGATGTGGCAATGGCCACCTCAAAATGATTGGAGGCTCCGATCATGGCAGCTGGAGCCGCATCCTCGTAACGCAGCCGAAGTACTTTGGCCAACCAATAAGCAAGAGCAAAGATAACAACGGTCTGAATGAACAGTGGAATGGCAATCCAGACGATGGTCAGGGGATTATTCAGAATAATCTCACCCTTGAAACTGAACAACAGTACCAAGGTGGTGAGCAAGGCCACAATGGTCACCGGAGTGAGCACATGGAGAAATTGCTCCTTGAACCATTTCTCTCCTTTGACCTTGATAATCATACTTCTGGAGAAATAACCGGCAACCAGGGGAAGGGCAACATATACCGAAATCGACAACAACAGTGCCTGCCAGGGAACCGGTAGCCTGCCTACACCAAGTAGAAATCCGCCCAGAACACCATAGAGCACCAGCATAGTCAAAGAGTTGAGGGCAACCATAACCAAGGTCAGGCCATCGTTACCTCTGGCCAGATACCCCCATACCAGTACCATGGCCGTACATGGGGCTATGCCCAGTAGAATGCAGCCCGCCAAATAACTGCGCCAGAGCGGTACCTCAAGCATCTTGATACCCTCATGCATGACCACCGTCCCCGAACCATATATCGCCCCCACATCCAGATTTAAACCAAAGGGCATCTTGACATAATCAACCGCCTCGGCACCGATAAAGCCACGAAAGAGTACACCCAGGAAAAAGGCGGCGATGGCGTACATGGTAAAGGGTTTTACCGCCCAGTTGATAAACATGGTGAGAAACACCGGTTTACCACTCCTGCCCGCTTTAACCACCGAGGCAAAATCGATTTTCACCATGATCGGATACATCATAAAGAACAGGCAGACAGCAATGGGGATTGACACCACCGGTGCACCATTGACATTGATCGACATACCATCAAGTTTATGAGCTAAATCCGGAGCAATTTTGCCCAGAAGAATTCCTCCAACGATGCAGAGGAACACCCAGAGAGTAAGATACCTCTCAAATAGCGACGACATTCTTCTTGGTGCGACGGCTTGTTCTGCAACACTCATTATATGGCTCCTTTCACTGGTAAACTTTCAGGTAGAGTTTCAATATACTGCTTAATTTGATCGCGAACCCGGCGATAGCAGTCCAGTATGGCCTGCTCATTTTTCAACTCCGCTGCCAGGCGAGGCGGATCGTCAAAACCCTGATGAATGACCCGACAGCCTGGTGGTACCAGCGGACAGCTTTCGTGGGCGTGGTCACAAACTGTGATTATGTAATCAAGCTCCTCCAGGTTGAACTCATCTATGTGAAGGGAGCGGTGTCCGGAAATATCAACACCAACTTCCCGCATCACTTCAACGGCATGGGGATTTAGGCCATGTGTTTCAATGCCTGCTGAAAATGGTTCGATGGTATCGCCCTTCAATTCTCTGGCCCATCCTTCGGCCATTTGACTTCGGCAGGAATTGCCTGTGCAGAGGAAAAGAATTTTCATTTTTTAAACTCCCCGGCATCACCGAACTCCTCACCTCGCTGCCGACGGCAGATATTCTCAGGGCTCTCGGTCATGATGGTGGCAAGACGCTTTTTGTCATCTTCAACAATATCTTTCGTGCTCAACAGCTTATCCTGCAACCATGTCAGCGGAAAATCATAAGGTAGTTCCTCAACCATTGAATAAAATACCCATCGCCCCTTTTTCCTTCCCTGGATCAAGCCACTATTCTGCAACTGGGCGAGATGTCTTGAGGATGTCGCTCCAGCAACGCCCAGCAATTCGGTAAGCTGGCAAGCGCAGAGCTCATCGTACTGGAGTAGGGCTGCCATGATGCGCAACCTGTTCCGGTCGGCCAGAGCCTTAAATATCAGTAGAAAATCATTCATATTTTATATTTTTACATGTTTAGCTATATGACTAAATATAATAATATGTAGAGCGCAAATGTCACCTGCTTTTTCACCTGTGAATTCGTAATAAAATATCTATTCCCAGCCAACTCAGCATAACGATCATATTATCAATAAGTAAAGCATCCAGAATACAATCTTATAATTGAGGTATATGACAGTCATTTTTACGAAAACTTGCATCGGCAACAGATGATATTATTGTATGTCACTAGGAAAAGATTAAACAGGTACCTGAAATAGATAGATATTTGAGTGCAAGGCTAGTGGGAGAAACTAAACATCTAACCAGCTGAACGGCTTTAAATTTAACCGAGAGGTTTGCTGTGGCACAGAATAACGATCAACAAGCCACTGGCGCTGCACCAAGTCACTACGTTGGAATTGGTGCATCGGCCGGAGGACTTGAGGCAATTGAAAAATTCATTACGAACATGCCGGTGCAAAACCAGCTTGCCTTTATCATCGTTCAGCATCTTTCCCCAGATTATAAAAGTTTGATGGTGGAACTACTCGCCAAAAAGACTGAAATTCCCGTCCATCGGGCAGAAGAAGGCATGGAAGTATGTGGTGGTAACATTTACCTCATACCTCCCAAGAAAAACCTGACAATTTTTCACGGTAAGCTGCTACTCAAAGACAAAAGTCCGGAGGAAGGCATAAGTCTGCCCATTGATATTTTCTTCCAATCGCTTGCCGAGGACCAGGAAGAGCGAGCCATTGGCGTTATTCTCTCTGGCACTGGTAGTGACGGTGCCAGAGGAGTGCGCAGCATTAAAGAGCATAATGGCATGGTCATGGTCCAAGAAGAGTCCAGTGCCAAATTCGACGGCATGCCAAAGGCAGCAATTTCCACCGGGGCTGCTGACTACATCCTGCCCCCGGAAAAAATGCCGGAACAGATTCTTTCCTATGTGGCCCACCCCTACATCTCCGGAGAAAAACGCTCAGATACCCTTCTTGAGGATGGTGATTCGTTAACCCGTCTTTTTGCTGAACTCAGAGCCAAGACCAAAGCTGATTTTACCCATTACAAACCAAGCACCATCAGCCGCCGCATTGAACGGCGGATGACGGTCAACCAAATAACCGATTTTGATGAATATGTTCGCTATCTTGCTAATTTCCCAGGCGAAGTCATGGCGCTCTATCGGGAACTACTGATTGGAGTAACCAGTTTTTTCCGCGATGAAGAAGCCATGGAAACAATGCAGCAAATCATGTCCACAACCCTTTTCCAGCAGACTAAGAAACGGGAAATACGTTGTTGGGTTGCCGGCTGCTCCACCGGCGAAGAAGCCTATACCTTGGCTATCATGTTCAAGGAACTGCTGGAAAAACATAAGGTGAACATTGATATCAAAATTTTTGCCACAGATATCGACCGTGAGGCCATTGTCAAGGCCAGTACCGGAATATATCCGGAGTCTATCGCCGCAGATCTGCCGCCGCGTCTGCTTGCCAAATACTTCTATCATAAGGAAGATTCCTTTCAAATCACCAGGGTAGTCCGTGAGATGGTGGTCTTTGCCCAGCACAATCTTATTAACGACCCGCCTTTTACCAATATCGATGTCATCTCCTGCCGCAACTTGCTGATTTATCTGCAGCCGGTGTTGCAAACCAGAGCGCTGGCGATGTTCAACTTTTCCCTCAAGGCCAATGGAATCCTCTTCCTCGGTAGCAGTGAAACCGTTGGTGAAATGAGTGATTTTTTTAAGCCGCTGCAGCAGCGTTTTCGTATTTACCAGTCCCGCGGCAGAAAGAATCCCTTGCCGGATGATTTACAGGTTACCTCTAAACACAAGCAGCATGAAAAAGGTCTGCAGCAACAGATGTTTGGAATGTCACGGAAAGAGCGGCGTATTGTCGACCGCGAATCAACCATGATCAAGGACTTCCTCAAAGAGGCATCTCAGGATTATCTGCCATTATCGGTCATAGTCGACGAACATCTGGACATTCAACAGGTCATTGGTGATACCACTGGCTTGTTCACTATTCCTTCTGGCCCGATCGAATATAATATTTCTAAACTTGCCAACCGGGCTCTAGCCATTCCCCTGGCCACCGGAATCCAAAAGGTATTCCGCACCGGCGAAGAAGTAACCTACAGTAATATACATATAGAGAGTGGTGATCGGCAGACAACGGTTCGCCTTTCTATCAGACTATTACCGCAAAAGAAAGGAAAGGATAGCCTGGCCGTTATCTTTCTGGAAAAAGCAGATAAGGTATCTCCACCTTCAGTTGGAGATAGTGCAGCTGTCTATGATGCAGGGGCTGAGGCACAACAACGCATCGAAGATCTCGAGCAGGAACTGCAATTTGCCCGGGAAAACCTCCAGGCGACCATTGAAGAGCTGGAAACCTCGAATGAAGAGCTCCAGGCGACCAATGAGGAGTTGCTGGCCAGTAATGAAGAATTGCAGTCTACCAATGAGGAATTACAATCCACCAACGAAGAGCTCTACACAGTCAATGCCGAACACCAAAACAAGATAATCGAACTCACTGAACTCACCAACGATGTCGATAACCTTTTGACAAGCTCGAGAATCGGTACCCTCATTGTTGATGAAAACCTGGAAATCCGTAAGTTCTCACCGGAGATATCCAACATATTCAATATTCTCGAAAAAGATATCGGCAGACCTTTTTCCCATATTAACAACAACCTTCTCGAATTCGATCCGGTAGAAACTGTGAGAAAGGTTCAACAGACCAATGAACCCATAGAGCAGGATGTCCGCACTCAGGATGGAAAAGATTACCTCGCCAGAATTCTGCCCTATCACATCGGCCCGCAGATCTACTCAGGAATAGTTCTCACCTTTATTGACATCTCCGAACTGATTCGGGTCAGGCATGATTTGGCCCAGAGCCAGCAAACAGATAAACACATCAAGGAAAATATTCCTGCAGGTCTGTTAATCTTTCAACAGCAGAACAGTACAACACTCAAGCTTATTGAGTGCAACACTGAAGCGGAAAAACTCACTGGTCTCAACTTGGGAAAAACTCAGAATAAAACGCTCCATGAGATCTGGCCACAAGTTGGAAATGATCAATGTCTGCGGGAGCTTATCGAAACTAAAGAAATTGGCAGGACCTGTATTATTGATAATGTGGAATTTAAAAGCAAAGATATTCAGGCAATCTTTCATATCCACGCCTTCCGCCTGCCCGATAACAGGCTGGCCATCAGCTTGGAAGATATGTCCCAACGCATTAATTATGAGAATCATTTAAAACGAAGCGGTAAACGGCTCGACTCACTGTTAAAGTCGACGGATCTGCCCTGGTGGGAATGGAAAATCCCCGAAAACGAAATAATTTTAAGCAAGACGCTTGCCCAGATGACAGGTAATGGCAAAGCAGGCCAGTCCTTGGACAAAAAATCCTGGTCGGAACTCATTCACCCCGATGATATAAATAGTGTCCATCAAGCCCGCGATAAATACATTAATGAGACAACTAATAATTATTACCTCTCTTACAGATTGAGAATGAGTGACGGCAGTTATTCAGAGGTCGTGGAACAAGGAGAGATATCAGACTGGAATCAGCAATCCGAAGCAACCCGCTTTATCGGCATGGTGACCAGTGATATGACGATGGAAACGTCGGGTGAAGCATAGGCTATCAGTCAGGAACTGGAGCTATTATGAATGACAATAAGAGCAAAAGCGATGAACTGAGAACAAAGGCAGAATCATTGCTGGCAGAAATGCCTGACCGGGATTCTGCTACAGCACGTGGCGATATGCTCAATGTCCTGCATGAACTGCACGTACATCAAATAGAGCTGGAAATTCAAAATGAGGCGTTGCAGAGTGCCCATAAAGCCGTGGAAAAGAGCCAGGCAGAATATATGCGCCTCTATCATGATGCCCCAATTGGTTATGTCGTTCTCGATCAGGCCGGTATCACCAGAAAGGTCAACAAATCGTTCGCTGCCATGCTCGATCACAATCCCGAAAGAGTGAGCGGTACTCCTTTCGCTGAATTCCTTGTCGAAGAAGATCAGCCGATTTTCAGAGCGAGACTCAAGGCATTTTACAAAAACCCCGTTGAAAAACAGATTGATCTTCGTTTGCGGCAAAGCGGTAAGCCCATGTATATCAGTATTCAGGCTATTGTCAACGAGGATGACTACCTTGCATCTGCAAATGGAGCTACTGAGTTGCTGGTCACCGTGACGGATATAAGTGCTAGAAAGGAGATGGAAGACGACCTTCGCAATTCTCAACGGGCTCTTTCTCTCTACAATGATATTGCCACCATTTTTCTAACCTCCGAGCACCATAGTATCTTCCACGATGTTCTGGATCTGCTGCTTAAAACCTTCGAATCAAGCTTGGGGTATGTTGGCTATATTAACAAAGAAGGAGATCTTATCTGCCCCACCATGACCAGACATATCTGGGATAAATGCCAGATTCCAGATAAAGATATCGTCTTTCCCAGAGAAAACTGGGGCGGGATGTGGGGAAGGTCTCTTCTGGAGAGACGGTCTCTTCTTGCCAATGATAAACTTCAGGCACCAGTCGGCCATGTCACTCTCGAAAATGCCATGGCCGTACCCATTCACAACCAGGGTAAACTCATCGGTCAATTCGTCCTGGCCAACAAGAAATGTGGCTATTGCAACAAAGACCTCAATCTTCTGGAAAACGCCGCCAAACAGACTGCCCCGATCATGCAGTCCCTGCTGGATCGGATAGAACAGGAAAGGCTGGAAAAACAGCTGGAAAGAGTCAATCGTGAGTTGCATAAGGTTGAGGGACTTAACCGTATGGCCGGAGCTATCGCCCATAGCTACAACAACCTACTCACCATTGTTTTGGGTAATCTCGAGATAGCCGTCGATGACGTCCCTGAGCAGCAGCATTATCTGCGCAGCAACCTGGAGTCTGCCATGGAAGCAGCAAGACAGGGTGGCAACATCGGCGCTATGCTGCTGATGTACCTTGGTCAAGGCTATAAAAATGTGGCCAATATCAATCTCAGCCATCAGGTAAAAAACTTTCTGGCCAGATTTAGCAAAGAAAAGAAAACCCGCCTCACAACAACCCTCGACCTCCCGGATGAGCCACCTGATATTTCTGTTGATCCCGAGCATGTCGATAAAATCCTGGAGAATCTCATCAACAATGGCATTGAAGCACAGCAAAATAATCCAGCTGCAGTTACCATTAGCATTGAATTCGTCACAGTAGAAAAGATCGCCTCATACAACCGTTTCCCGATGGGTTGGCAACCCTTTGAAAAAGAGTATCTCTGTCTGGCAGTTGGTGATTCCGGTTCCGGGATAGAACCGCAAAATATAGAGAAGCTCTTTGACCCCTTTTACTCGGAAAAATTTACCGGCAGAGGGATGGGGTTAGCGGTGGTGCAGGGTATCGTCCAGCTCTACAATGGTGCTATCACTGTAGAAAGCAAAAAGGGTAAAGGTTCGACCTTTCGCATTTATCTTCCTGTTGTCAAAGAAAGCAGTTAGATGATAAGGTAACATATCCTTTCAGTCAAATATCATTGTTCACCTCATTTCAGCCAGCTTCAACTATCCCGGGAGGATTTGCATGGATAAATATGATATTATCGTTATCGGCTCCGGAACCGCCGGACAAAGTGCTGCTCACGAGTTGGCTGCAGAGGGATATGGTGTTGCTCTTATAGAAAAAAGTGACGAACCAGGTGGAGTATGCGCACTAAGGGGGTGTCAGGCAAAAAAGTGGTATTATGAGGTCATGGAAACGGTTGCCCGCAGCCGGCACCTCATGAATCTCGGGATAACGTCGCTTCCTGAATTCGACTGGCAGCAGATACTTCAAGAGAAGAACCGCTTCACCGCCAAGATTCCGGAGAGCACCGTCAAAGGATTGCGCGGCAGCGGAGTGACTTTTATCGAAGGCGAGGCCATATTTCTGGATGGTCATTCCCTGCAGGTGGGCGATCAACACATTACCTTTAAATATTGTATTATCGCGACGGGAGCTAAACCCGTAGAGTTATCCATCGAAGGACATGAATATATCGCCACCAGCAAGGACTTTCTCGACCTGAAGGCACTTCCACCTCGCATTGTCTTCATCGGCGGCGGCTTTGTCTCCTTTGAATTTGCTCATTTTGCCGCCAGACTCGGCGGCAAACCTGGTGAAATCAACATAGTAGAAGCCAATCCCAGACCATTGAAACCCTTCGATGCTGATATGGTAGCGCAACTTGTTGAGGCCTCCCGCGCCGAAGGCATTGAAATCCATACAGAAGTAGACACCTCTAGCGTTCGCAAAGAAAATTCGGGATATCAGGTTATCTTCGAATCCGGCGATAGGCTCGAAACCGACCTGGTGGTCAACGGCGCAGGACGTATGCCAGATATCGATGCTTTGAATCTTGAAGCCGCCGGCGTGGAAAAAGAGAAAAATGGAATAGTAGTCGACAACTCCATGAAAACTTCACAGCCGCATATCTATGCCATTGGTGATTGTGCCGCAACCGTGAAATTGGCCAGAGTGGCCGACATGGAGGCAAAAATTGCCGTCAGTGCCATCCTTGCCGATGAAGAAAGACATGATTTATCCGCCATGGATTACGGGACCGTTCCAGCGGTTCTTTTTACCTACCCTCAGCTTGGTATGGTAGGTAAAACCGAAGAACAGCTGCAGGAGGAGAACATCAAATACTGGAAAAGCTATGATACTCAGTTGAGCATGCCGACTTACCGGCGACTGGGCATGAAATATGCTGCCTACAAGATCCTGGTGGATGAGAATGATCTCATTCTCGGTGCTCATTTTCTCTCCGATAATGCTACCGGCATGGTCAATACCTTCAAGCAAGCTATGATTGACAACATCCCCATTGGCAAGCTGCGCGATGATAATGTCATGTCACCCTATCCTTCCCGGGAAAGCGATATTCTCTATATGCTCGATCCCTTGCTCTAATGAGATTAGATTTTCCACCTCCTTTGTTCAAAGTTTCACAATCATGAGCAAACTTATTCTCCTGAACGAAGAGTTTTATTGGGCTGGTGCTGGACCTAACTACATCCGCCCTTGAATCTAAGGCAAGTTCAAAGACCTGGTTAAGACGGATCAGATAATCAAAGGTCAGGAATGCGAAAAGGAGATCCAACACGTCTGGTCTTCAAAATTACACTACTGTAGAAGATGAAGTTTTAGAAAAGTGTTGGGGATACTGTTTTACAGCTCCCATCCCCAATAGCGGAGGAAGCTGGGAAAATTGCGCATATCTGACTCCTCCCTGGCCCAGGGTTTAAGGCTGGTATAAAAGGTGATGCCGTCGTTAGTATCGCTGCCGAGTTTCTTATCTTCCCCCACCCGCCAGTCCAGAGCCCACCAGCTAATGAGCAGGCGCTCCCAGATTTTTTCACTGTTTTTGACGTATCCCTGGCGGGAGCCTGAGGTCTCATAGAAAGATGTGGTGGCACCATCTTGAAGTTCAATGTTTTCCAGAGCCGAAAAGGGTTTACGATCCATATATATCATGGAAAACGCCCTCATCTCCTTCTCTCCAGCCAGCCAGACGTTTTTAACCCGGTGAGTTGCCGGACGAATATGCAGGATGGTTTTTTGGGGAGAGCCACTGGAGAACTCAAGCAATGTCGGCAGATTTTCACCGTAGACCGTTTGACGCCCCTCACGCCAGCCTTTAGGCCAGCTCTGTTTAGGCAAATGACTGGTCGGGATAAAGGCCAGATAGCAGCCACAGGTATGCACCAGTGTATAGAGCAGGGGACGGGTCTGCTGATCTAAGGTTATCACCACCAGCAGACCGACGTTTTCTCCTGCTCCCAGGTAAAATGGCAACAGCCCAAAGGGCACTTTGCTGAAATGAACCCGGTAGTAAAGATTGATATAGGATGATCTGGCCGAGACAAACTCTTGGACATCGGTATATACCGTAGCTTTGTCGGGATCGACCGATACTTCTACAAGGTTTTTCCTGGTAAGAGCTACGGGAGTACCGATTCTGTTATAGTCTTTGTCAGCTTCCTCTATGATAAAAGCAGGAATAAAACGGTCAAGCAGCTCCTGACTTTCGGCAACACTGTAGAGCCGGCTGTTCTGAAGAAAGGGTTTTTCCGGATAGGTGGCACATGAGCTCAGCATGGCCAGCAGCAGCAATCCTATCCCCTGTAGAAAGTATTGGTGCAGTTTCATTTCTCCTCTCCGATTATAGTATTCGCAGCAGCTTTGCCTATTTGAAGTCTCTGCTGCAACCAGCGAAACTCAAGCGAATTTGTAGCAAGCACTGGTGAATGGCGGAGTGCAAACGGCATAGAAAATGAGATCTTCATCACCGGTATTGGTAATGCGCTGCCTCGTATTCGCAGGTATTCTTACCACATCGCCGGCAGCGACCTCCTGCTGGAAATCATCACCGATATCAACTCTTCCTCTACCGCCAATGATGATATAGCGTTCCTCCGTGCCAACGAGCATATGCCAGGCTGTGGTCTCTTTAGGTTCAACCCGGGCCCGGGCAATCGAGCAGGCAAGATCACCGTCGTCATTGGCGATTTCCGTGATGAAACACCCTTCCCGGAACCAGTATTCTTCCTGCTCCGTGTGTTTTTTGACCTCTGCTCTCACGCTTTCACCCCAGCAATGTTTCACCGTCGAACAGTTACTTCATCTAGTTGATATGAATAATATTTCTGTAACAATGAGCTTAACCTATGTTTCCACATAACCGATGAGAAGAAAATATCAATTACTATCAAAACACATACCTTGAGAATCAGATGTCTAGAAATATGGTAATCACAAATATATCACTAAAATATTTTTTAATCTCGCTTGATTATAACAGCAAACTTCGATAAAAGATTGGTGGTCTGTTAATCAGAAACATAATGGTGGAGTTTGGGTATGACAAGAAATTCGTTTTTTCAAGCTACATTAGCCAGGCTTTTTCCCGAATACAGCAGCAAAGTAAATGCCGCGGTGTTTTTGCCACTGGTTATTTCGTTCATCGGTTCCATCCTAATCGTATTAGCTTCGATTACGGTGGAGTTGCGCATGATTTTTTTCGGTTGCGCCGCCTTGCTGTTACTCGTCGCCTTTCTCAGTGGCTTGCTTTTGCAAAACCATCTGAAGAGTGAGAAGAACAAAGAAAATGATGCTATCCTCTCTCTTTTTGCCACCACCGACAAAGGCAAAGCCAATCTGGCGCCACCGTCGCATGAAGCTCTGCCACAAGACAGCCAAGCGATTAGTAAACAGTACGATCTATTTCTCAAACAGATTCGTCAACTCATTATGGAAATGCGGCGGATTGGTATTGGTATTGCCGTGGACTCGACGAAGGTTGCCAACTCGGTGGCCAATACGGCAGAAAAAACCCAGCAGCAGCACGATATTTCTGAAATCGTCTCTACCTCCAGCGAAGAAGCCAACCACGCTATCACAGAGGTGTCCGAAAACACGCAATATGTCTCGGAAAAAACCACCAACAATTTAAGTATGGCTAGAGGCTCGCTTGATGAAATAACCGATATTACCGAAAAAATACAACGAATCCATGAAAGGGTAACATCTTTCATTGCCACCGTCGAAGAGCTTGGCGAAAACTCCTCGAGTATTTTAGAAATTATAAATATAATCAACAACATTTCTGAACAAACCAACCTGCTCTCGCTCAACGCAACCATCGAAGCTGCCAGAGCCGGTGAGCATGGCAAAGGTTTTGCCATCGTTGCCCAGGAAGTAAGAGAACTGTCACGACGTATTACCCCAGCTACCGAGCAGATCACCAACTCCATCAACACCATGATTGGCATTGTTGAAAAAACCCAACAAGAAACAGCACAAATACTTGAGTATTCTGAAGAAACAAACAATGTTGTGCAACGGACAACCGAAAATTTTAATTCGTTGATCAGTGATTTTGAGGAAGCGGATAATCAGCTCATGAAGATCGCTGCGGCCATTGAGGAGCTCTCGACCAACAATGCCGAAGCAACCGAGAAGGTTAACTCTATCAACTCTCTGAGCCAGGCCATTGCGGAAGATATGGCAAGCTCCGATCAGTCCGTGGAAAGCCTTCATGAGGTAACGGAGAAAATGCTTGAAATAGTGGCCAGTTTCAGTACCGGAGAGGGAACCTTTGATGCAATCATGGGCCGCGCCACCGTACTACGGCAGAAATATGAAGACAAAATCGGGGAACTGTATGCTCAAGGCGTCAATGTCTTTGATACGAACTATAAGAAAGTACCAAACACTTCACCACAGAAATACGAAACAGGCTTCAGCAAGGCCTTTGTAGATAAAATGCAGCCGGTTTTTGATGACGACAAAGCCACCATAAGCGGCTGTATCTATTGCCTGGCCGTAGATCGCAATGGCTACCTGCCGGCTCATCACAAAGCCGTATCCCAACCTATGACGGGCGACCCTGAAGTGGACCTGCTTAATAGCAGACATCAGCGCATCTACTTCAACATTGAAACCGAAAAAAGACGTGCCACCCACACACAACCGCTGCTATTGCAGACATACATGCGTGACACCGGTGAAATCCTCAATGATTTATCCATGCCCATTTATGTCAACGGCCGGCATTGGGGCGCGCTGATCATCGGACTTAGTCCCGAAACGCTGCTTCAGGATTAAGCCGCCCAAACACGAGTTAATGCCCTTCAGAAAACGAACTCCGTTCATGCCATCATGCGATAAACTTATTTGCGCTTGTGCATGGTGGCAATTATATCCTCGGCATCCCGTTGTTTGGATTTGAAGACCCTGGCCAACTCTTCGGCGGTGGAGGGGATTTCCTGTTCCTGTTCGTAGATCTCCAATAGTTCGTTATAATATTTGTAGAAGAAGAAAAAGAGATCTTGATAGCAGGATTCGGTGAATGAATTAACGATGATCTTTATAAGCTTGCCGTTTTTATCCGCAACCATCTTGGTCTTTTGAAAAGGCTCGATGGTTTCCTGGAACAGCTTGGTAATATATTCGACATCGCGTACATCATGAACATTATCGAATTCATTTTGAAAGCGGGAGATGGTCGAGTAGGCAAATCTGGTAATTTTATTTTGATCAAACACCTTTTCCGCTTTTTGCAAAGCACTTTCCAGGAGTCCTCGTGAACTGGTGCTATCTCTGATAATCTGGGCTTCAGCGGCTGCCAGTCGATCCGCAATGGTTGCCTCGAGCTTTTCTTCACGCTGCTTGAGATTCTTCTCACGCTCCTCAAGGTCCTTGACCTGCTTTAGCAACTCATCACTGAAATTTTTGAAAGCCCGCTGATGAACGGCTTTATCGAAGTATACGCCCAGTTCTTCGCCAATTTTGGTAATTTCAACAATCTCTGCCGCCTGGGAGATTTGTAAACTGCTGACAAATACACCGTCAAGATGGTCTGTGGCATCGGAAATCCGCTCCCGGTTCTTCTCGATGGCCATCATCGCCTGATTGGCCGAGGCATGAACGGTAAGCGTTACCTTCTCAACAGCCTGACGAATAATTTGATTTTCTGATTGCAGATATTTTGAGGTCGTGTTAGCCCCTGCTAATCGTGGCGTGTGTTCTTCTTTACTCATAGTAAATCTCTTATCCTGTTGCAATTGAGATATTTCCTGGTGCAACGATAAAATCCCATGCTAGACAGCGAAAAAAAAGAGTTGAGCTCAATCGGGCAACCCACTGTCATGCTGGTGATAATTATTCCCGGTAAATTATCTCACATGCATGGAACAACACTACATAAATACTACATCCTCGTAATTTAGTGAAGTAATAAATTCTTTCCAGCCACTCTGATGAAAAAAGCTTTTCGATAATCCCCAGATGCACCATTTATTTGTCATAATTATGTTCACTTTATCGCCGCGCTGCTTTCATTTGCAACAAATAAATTGTTATCTGAAACCAAAAAAGGTACATTTCGAAATCAATTGATGCACCCCAGCTTTATCAAGCACTATCTTTAGAGGGATAGACCAAAAGGAGAAACAGATGGCAATCAAGGTAGGCATAAACGGCTTTGGTAGAATAGGACGTAATATTTTCAGGGCCTTACAACAAGACCCGCTGTTTTCTGGTATTGAAATAGTTGCCATAAACGATCTAACCGACGTGAAAACGATGGCCCACCTCCTCAAGTATGACTCGATAATGGGTACCTATCAAGGTGAGGTTGACGCCGATGAAGAAAGTATAATCGTTGATGGATCTGCCGTAACGGTTACCAGTCATCGCGACCCATCTGCCATTCCATGGTCTGTAATGGGCGCTGAGTACGTTCTCGAATGCACCGGTCTTTTTCGCGACAGCGCCAGTACCCAGAAGCATCTTGAAGGGGGTGCCGCCAAGGTTATTATCTCCGCTCCAGCCAAGGGCGATATCAAGACAATCGTCATGGGAGTTAATGAGGATGAATACGACAGCGGTATTCACCATATCGTTTCCAACGCCTCCTGCACCACCAACTGCCTTGCTCCGGTCGCCCAGGTAATCCTCGATTCCTTTGGCATTGTGAGTGGATTGATGACGACGATACATGCCTACACTGGTGATCAGAACCTGCTCGATTATCCTCATTCCGATCTCCGTCGGGCCAGGGCTGCCGCCATGTCCATGATCCCGACCAAAACCGGTGCTGCCGCAGCCGTATCACTGGTAATTCCGGAGTTGAAAAATCGTTTTGAAGGGCTCGCCGTCCGGGTACCTACTCCCAACGTTTCTCTGGTTGATGTGGTGATCGAAACAGAACGGCCGACCGAGGCCGCGGAGGTCAATGAAGTATTGAAAAACCGTGCCAACCGTTATATGCACTACACCGATTTACCACTGGTTTCCACCGATTTTCAAGGCTCTGCCTATTCTGCAATCGTGGATGGTCTCTGCACCAGGGTGCTGGGTAAATCGGTTAAAATCATGGCCTGGTATGATAATGAGTGGGGGTATTCCAACAGAATGCTCGATCTGCTGCTTCATATGAATGCCAAGAAACTGGTATAGCCCTGAAATTTGTCCGTGTTCAGGAGGAGGCCAGCGCCCCCTGCCAGTCAATCCCCACTGGCCTGGTGTTGGCAATGAGCCAAATGCCGTAATTTTCTTTGATTGGCAGATCTTTGGCTGGATTAATGATTACTTTGCCTTCGTTGGTCTGTAGGGCGAAGGTGAGGAAATCATAGGTTTCCTTGAGATAGTTGTGCAGATGCCAATATGGACATTCTTTCTCGATTCGGGGAACAGCAACGAAATATATCTCCTCTTTTTCGTCATTGGTGAGCAGAATCTGCATAGGAATATGAACCTTGTCCTGCATGGCCTGGACAAGCATTTCTGCAGTCATCTGGACAATAACCTCAAATTTCCCGGGAACACTTTTAAAAGTTTCCAGGGCTTCGCTGGAAATGCAGCGTACCGTCACATCGCATTCAGTACTTTTCAACTTCATCACATTTACCA
>JASJDT010000175.1 GCA_030065655.1 Desulfocapsaceae bacterium
ATGCACGCCGGATATCTCCATCAGTGATGGTACCAAGCAGACAATCGTCTTCAACAACTAATGCAATCTGCATTACACCTTTGTCTATGGTTTCAATTGCTTCTTTAATGGTGGCATTAGGGACGATGCTTATTTTTTTATAATTTCTCATGATTTTCAGAGATTTGTGCGTGTTGGGATGTCGTAAAAAGTTTTTAATAAGTCGAGGGTTGTTGTTTTTTTTATAATTTCCTTGATCCGATGAGCAGTACCTTTTTTTCTGTATGGGTTATCGACAGTTTCAGCGAGATCCTTAAATTGTTGACTCAACCCTTTTCTGCAAGCTTTTAGAATGGCACTTCGATGCGGCTGGCAACTAATGATATTGGCTGCTTTGATACGCCCTTGTTGGCGGCTTCCTACATTTATAACTGGCACTCCGAAACTAGGAGCTTCTATTATTCCGCTACTACTGTTACCGATGACTAAATCAACTATTCTCATACTGCTTAGATAGCGCTGGTGCCCCATAGAAGTGAAAGAAATTGTCCTTCCCGGGTTTTTGGCAACGTAATCATCAATTAGATGGTTAATATCCCTTCCTTCTGGATCTGCATTCGCTTTTGTGAAAATAATTTTCATTTCTGGAATGTCGTCCAAGGTAGCCAAGAGTTGAGTGAATTGCTGTGTTGCGCTACCTGACTCGAGAGTTACTGGATGAAAAGTTACGAGAGCATTTTTTTTGCCAAATTTAAAATTTAGAGAACGTTCTAGATCTTTTTCCGAAAGAAAGTTAGCTTTTTCCATATATTCCAGTCCAATAGCACCCACATCAAAAACACGATCAGGGTGTTCTCCCAACTGTATAACCCTCTGTCGATAATTTTCCGTTGAGGTAAAATGCAAAAGGCTCATTTTAGTAATGGAATGCCTAAATGCCTCGTCAATAGCTCCTTGAGTTGTTTCTCCACCGTGGATATGAGCAATAGGCAATTGATTAACGAGGGCAGCTGTTGCTGCAGCAAATGATTCGTAGCGGTCGCCCAGAATTAATAAAATATCCGGTTGTAACTCAATGAAGGCTTCAGTGTAACCGACTATGCCATGTGCGATTGAGCGACAAGTGGCAAGTGGTGTTCCAGCATCATCGAGCGATATGACTTTTCTGTCGATACTAAATCCGTCTGATTCGATCAGCTTGTATGTGTTACCGAATGTTGCTGAAAGATGCATTCCGGAAACAAGGAGAAGCAGTTCAAGGCTGGAATCGTTTTTAATCTCTTCAAGCAAAGGCTTGAGCAGTCCATATTCTGCCCTGCTTCCGGAAAAGACACATATTTTTTTCATAGGCGGATCATTTCATCGGGTTGAAAATCTTCCTTAGCTGGGGTCCCAACTATTTTATCCCACAACATTGGTGATATGCCGGTGCCGGGTCGTTTGATCGTCAAATTTTTCTCGCTGAACATTTCGCCTTGTCTAATGGATTTATTGGCAACGATACTTTTTCTGACAATTGCTTTATTTTTCTCTTCGGATAGAGTCGGTCGTTTGGTACCGTCACCAAATGCCTGCTCCAAGTTGCGGATCGAGTTGACCATTTCTTTAAATTGCCGGGGTTCAAGAGATGCTTGATGATCAGGGCCTGGCAGATCCTTATTGAGAGTGAAGTGTTTTTCGATAACCCTTGCTCCCATGGCGACAGCGGCAATCGATATCTCTATTCCAAGGGTGTGATCTGAGTAGCCAGTTTGAACGTCCAGCATTTCTGCCATTGTTTGAATGGCACGAAGGTTGACGTCATTCATGGGTGTTGGATATTCAGTATTACAGTGCAGCACGGTTATAAGGTTTTTTGACGTTCCTGCGTCAGTAAGAACATGCAAAGCGGTTTTTACCTCTGGCATGGTTGACATTCCGCTGGAGAGTATGATCGGCTTTTTTAACTTGCCGATTTTACGAAGGTAAGGCAGATTGGTAATTTCACCAGAAGGTATTTTGAAAATTTCTATCCCGAGGTTATTGAGAATTGTTATGCTCTCCAGGTCGAAAGGAGAAGAAAGGAACATGATGTTTTTCTTGGAGCACCGCTCCATCAGCAGATGATGTGCACGACGATCCAGTTCCAGCTTTTTGATCATTTCGAACTGGGTTTCAGTGGTATCAGTCGTTTGGCGCTGATACTGGGCTTTTGGGGCACCTTTGCTGAGAAGTGCTTCAGCTGTAAACGTCTGAAATTTGACAGCATCGGCTCCGGCATCAGCTGCAACGTCAATTAATTGTTTGGCGATCTCCATGTCGCCATTATGGTTCACCCCGGCCTCAGCGATGATAAAAACCGATTCCAACTTCTGTCTCCTCAATATTTCCGGTTATTTTTGCCAGTATAGAGTGTGTTGTCGGGAACCGTCTCCATAACCCTGACTCCGGCTCCGATAATTGAACGGTGCCCGATTCGGATATTGTCTTTGATGACGGCACCACTACCTACAAAGGACTCGCCTGCAATTATTGAGCCACCATTGACGGTAGTGTTGGTCGAGATATGGCAATGATCACCAATCTGCGCATCATGCTCGATAAGTGCGCAACTATTGATGATGCAGTTGGCCCCGACTGTGGCACCAGCGTTGATGAGAGCATTATGCATAACGATGGTACCGTCATAAATGCATGCATGAGGAGAAATATAGGCACGTGGGGAAACTATTGTCGGAAGATTGACTTGAAGTTTGAGCAATATATTGTAGAGGGTGATGCGCCGCTGGGGGGGTTTGATTTGCCCCAGGGTGAGAAGAAAAAACTGATAGGTTTTAGCGAGTTGCGGCAGATCCTCGTCACAACCGATAATAGGGTATCCAAGTTGATTTTTGCCAATTTTATCTGGCATATCAACGATTCCAGCAATTTGGAAGCGGTTCTCCTGTTCAATAACATCTATGCATGATGAACAGTGGCCGCCGCCGCCTATTAGGATGATTGTATCCATTGCTTAACCATTAACGCTGCTGGGTAGATTGATACCACGGCGGTATATATCTTCGGCATTGCTCTGAGTGTCTCGCTGACAATGTTTATACATGGCTAGCAGATGCATGGGGTGCCATAGAGAACGAGCTCCTATGCCTTGCTGGTTTGCTTGTTCAAGAAAAACAGTTTTTTGTTTTTCGTTTGGCATTAGTATGGTGTTAAGCCAAAAATTTGACTTGCATTTCGGCGGTTCATCAATGAAGGTGATTTGGATAGCTGTCAAAAACTCTCGATAGCGTTCCGCCAATTGCCGTTTTTTTTCCAGGAATGAAGCCAACTGTTCAATCTGCGCCAGGCCAAGTGCCGCATTGAGGTTCGGCATGCGGAAGTTATAGCCGATTTGGTCATGAATGAACTCCCATTGATGCGGTACCTTGGCAGTGGTAGTGAGGTGGCGCATTTTGTTTGCCAGCTCTTCATCATCTGTAATCAACATTCCGCCACCACCGGTTGTAATAACTTTGTTACCGTTAAAGCTCAAAACACCGACCTTACCGAAACTGCCAGTGTGTTTATTTGAGTAGAAGCTTCCCAGGCTTTCTGCCGCATCTTCAATCAGCTCAATATGATTTTCGGTGCATAGCTCAGCAATTTCCTTGATACGACATGGGTGACCGCAGGTGTGCATCGGCAGGCAGGCAGCTATCTTGCGGCCGCTGATCTTATTGACGCATCGGTCGTTGTGCAATTCGGTATGCTTTTGAAGAAAAAGTTTCAGTGCCTTCGGTGACAGCCCAAGGTTTTTGGAGTCAACATCGATAAAAACAGGTGAGGCGCCGCTATAATGAATGGCGTTTGCGGTTGCTACAAAGGTCAGGGACTGTGTAAGTACATCGCAGCCAGCGTCTATGCCAATTGCCTTCAGCGCTACAAACAATCCCTGGGTTCCGTTGACCACAGCAATGGCGTGTTGGCTTCCTGTAAATTCGGCGACTGCCAACTCAAAGAGGTTGACATACTCTCCGATGCTGGAAACGTAAGTTGAATCGATACAATCGTTTAGATAATTCTTTTCGTTACCTGCAAAACGAGGTTCGTGAAGGGGAATAAAATCCGCATGTCTAAACTGTGTGCGGACAAATTCAAAGATGTCTTCAAACATTATAGATTCCCGCTTTGTAGCGGTTAAGATTCTCCGGCTTGGTAAACCAGTTTATTGTCTCCTGCAGGCCGCTGCGAATATCGTATTCAGGCTTGAAACCTGTCAGCTCTCGGACCAGGGTGTTGTCGCACCAGAGGCGAAAGACCTCAGAATTTTCATTCCGCAAGCGGGCCTTTTCGGTGATGAAACGCACATTGCTGCCCATAAGTTCTTTTATCAATTCCAGAGTTTCTCCAACCGAAATTTCGAAATTCGAGCCGATATTTACCGTTTTGCCGACAGCAGCATCACAGCCTGCCAGTTCAATGAAGCCGCGGCAGGTATCTTTGACATAATTGAAATCGCGGGTCGGCGAGACATCACCAAGCTTGATCTCTGCCATTTCGTCGGCAATCTGGATAATAATAGTGGGGATAACTGCACGGGCTGACTGCCTGGGGCCATAAGTGTTGAAGGGGCGGACGACTGTAAGGGGCAGTCCAAAGGAGTGGTGATAGCTCATTGCGATGGCGTCTGCTCCGATCTTGCTCGCACTGTATGGTGATTGTGGCTGAAGCGGGTGTTTTTCGTCTATGGGCACATATTGTGCAGTTCCATATACTTCACTGGTCGACGTATGTAGCACTTTTTGACAGCCATTATCCAGGGCTGCCTGGCAGATGTTCAATGTTCCCTGGACATTGGTATCAACATAACTGCTTGGCGCTAGGTAGGAATAGGGGATAGCAATCAGCGCGGCTAGATGAAAAACATAATCGATATCGGCCGTTATTTTCCGGCAAAAAAATGGGTCACGAATATCGCCGGAAACAACGTCGACTTTATCGATGCCTTCCACTTCCTCCAGCCACCCCCAGCTATTGAAGGAGTTATAATAATTCAGAGCTCGAATCTCGGCATCGCAATTGATTAACATCTCTACCAGGTGAGAGCCGATGAAACCGTCAGCGCCAGTTACCAGAACTTTTTTAAATTTCAAGGACAAGATTTACCTCCAAAAATCAATCAGCAAATTATAATCACAACTCAATTATTAACTTATCGTTGCAAATGTTTATTTATAGGACAAAAATTTATCGAATACCAAAAGCAAAATGAGATAGCGAAGGTGGAACTTTTGGTGATTTTTGCTAAGTGAATTGGTGCCAACATGTTAAGTTACTGTATTATACTGAAAGCAAGACAAAAAGGTAGATAATAATAGGGAAAATAGGCAGAAATTAACTTCAATTTCCAGAATGAAACAAAGTTCACCCCAAGGTTAATACATTGGAAAAGATAATTGAAATTCTGGATATTAACAATAGCACATACAATATGGTCGAATAAGGCTTTGGTATTGTAAAAGATGATACGTGAGCAGAATAGATGATTTCTGAACAAGTAATTCAAACTAAACATAGAAAAAACAGGCTGAATGGTACTAATTTCATTTGGCACTGGAGTTTAAAGTTCCGTTATTTGGAGTAAAAAGCCGCGCAGGGGGCTGAATTTTTTTACGTTTTCTTTTTCGTGAGACAGATATCGTTTTTTTTAGTATATAATATCAAATAGTTAAGTATTTGTCTGTATTGCTGTGAAAGTCATTCTGTACCCGTTTTAAGTAAAAAATATAAAACTCCCTTCCTTAGCTTCTGGCGAATCATGGACTCTAAACTCCGAATTTGGTAAAAAACCGCTGTAAAAAAAGTTGTTCACCTAAGCTGCTCTCACATTTTTGGTTTTTCTTTTTTTGTGCCACACCAAACGAGTGTGCTCATGAATGACCATTAGCTATGGTAATGAAAATTATGAATATTTTTATATTACTATTTACCCTCTAAGAGATATAAATAATTCTAAAGAAATTTTCCGGGCTAGCCGAGAAGATATTCAGATGGAATCAATATGAGCGCGATAAGGAGGTGTGGCTGTATAATGAGCGCAGGATTCTAAAACTATATTGCAAACAGGGCAAGGAAGCCCGCAAACAACATTCATGGAGGAAACTCATGGCATTAACCATTAACACAAACATTGCTTCTCTCAACGCCCAACGAAATCTGGGCACTTCCCAGGCGGATTTGAATCGGTCCATGCAGCGACTGTCATCCGGTCTGCGCATCAACAGCGCCAAGGATGATGCTGCCGGTCTGGCGATTTCTGACCGTATGACTGCACAGATTCGCGGTCTCAACCAGGCTGTGCGGAATGCCAATGATGGTATTTCCCTCGCCCAAACTGCTGAAGGAGCTCTTCAAGAGACCACCAACATTCTGCAGCGGATGCGTGAGCTGGCTGTGCAGTCAGCTAATGATACAAATACGGATGCAGATCGTGCTTCATTAGATGCTGAGTATGCTCAATTGATAAGTGAAATCGATCGTATTGCGGAAACGACCTCTTTTAATGGCAAGGTTCTTTTGAGTGGTGGTTTTTCAGGTGCAGGCAATGAGGCTGTTTTTCAAGTTGGTGCAAATGCAGGACAAACTATTTCTGTAAATATTGCGGCAGCGGATACGGCTACTCTTGGAAGTGGTACAAACATTAGCGCTACCGGGGTTAGTTCAAGAGCTGCTGCTGGATCAGCTATCTCTTTAGTCGACGCAGCCATCGGACAGATTGACACTATCCGGGGTGACTTGGGTGCGGTTCAGAACCGCTTCGAATCTACTATCGCCAACCTTTCGAATGTCTCTGAGAATCTATCTGCAGCCCGTTCGCGGATATTGGATGCAGACATTGCTCAGGAAACTTCGAACATGACCAAGCAGAACATCTTGCAGCAGGCCGGGGTATCAATTCTGGCCCAGGCCAACCAGGCACCACAGCTGGCGCTGTCGCTGCTCGGTTAGGTTGGAAGTTAATTAATCAACATATATGAGTTTAGGGCAAGGATGCCCGTAATCACAATTCATGGAGGAAAATCATGGCATTAACCATTAATACAAACATTGCTTCTCTCAATGCCCAACGAAATCTGGGCACTTCCCAAGCAGATTTAAATAAGTCCATGCAGCGTTTGTCATCCGGTCTGCGAATTAACAGCGCCAAGGATGATGCTGCCGGTCTGGCGATTTCCGACCGGATGACTTCGCAGATCCGTGGTTTGAACCAGGCGGTTCGGAATGCCAATGATGGCATTTCACTGGCCCAAACCGCTGAAGGGGCTCTGCAGGAGACGACAAACATTCTGCAGCGGATGCGTGAGTTGGCTGTTCAATCTGCAAATGATACAAATACGGATGCAGACCGCGCTTCACTTGATGCTGAGTTTTCACAGCTAATAAGCGAAATAGACCGAATTGCAGATACCACATCGTTTAATGGCAAGGTTCTTCTTTCTGGAGCCTTCGATATAAGCGCTGGCAGTGCTGCTGTTTTCCAGGTCGGTGCAAATGCAGGGCAGACTATAACTGTAAACATTGGGATAGCAACAGCATCAGCTATCGGTAATTATTCCACTACCAGTGTTCCTGTTGCCGCAATTGCTGATGCAGGTATCTCAGCACGCGGATCTGCTTCTGGTGCTATTGGAACCATCGACGCAGCAATAGGCCAAATTGATACCATACGTGGTGATTTAGGTGCTATTCAAAACCGCTTTGAGTCTACTATTGCCAACCTTTCGAATGTCTCTGAGAATCTATCTGCAGCCCGTTCGCGAATCCTGGACGCGGATATTGCTCAGGAAACTTCGAACATGACCAAACAGAACATTCTGCAGCAGGCCGGGGTATCGATTCTGGCCCAGGCCAACCAGGCACCCCAGCTGGCGCTGTCGCTGCTCGGTTAAGAGTGAAGCTAATTACTTGACAAATGTAACTTTAGGGCAAGGATGCCCGCAATTACAATTCATGGAGGAAAATCATGGCTTTAACCATTAATACAAACGTTGCTTCTTTGAACGCTCAACGTAATCTGGGTACTTCCCAGGCGGATTTGAATAAGTCAATGCAACGCCTGTCATCCGGTCTGCGCATTAACAGTGCCAAGGATGATGCGGCTGGACTAGCGATTTCCGATCGTATGACTTCGCAGATCCGTGGTTTGAACCAGGCTGTTAGGAATGCCAATGACGGCATTTCACTAGCCCAAACCGCTGAAGGAGCCCTGCAGGAGACGACAAACATTCTCCAGCGGATGCGTGAGTTGGCGGTGCAATCGGTTAACGATACCAATACTAGCAGTGACCGTGCATCTCTTGATGCTGAATTTTCTCAGCTCGTCAGTGAGATTGATCGGATTGCGGAAACTACATCTTTCAATGGTAAGGTTTTATTGAATGGTGATTTTAGCCAAGCTAGTAATGCCGCTGTTTTCCAAGTTGGGGCGAATGCCGGTCAGACTATAACAGTTAGCATTACTAATGCTTTGGCAAGTCAGCTAGGCAGCACAACTGTTATGAGTGATGCTGGTGTTGATACTCGTGCTAATGCTTCCACTGCTATTGGGAATATTGACGCAGCTATCGGACAGATTGACACCATCCGCGGTGATCTGGGTGCCGTACAGAACCGCTTTGAATCAACCATAGCAAACCTGTCCAACGTTTCCGAGAACCTTTCCGCAGCCCGTTCGCGGATCCTTGATGCAGATATAGCTCAGGAAACCTCAAACATGACCAAGCAGAACATTCTGCAGCAGGCCGGGGTATCTATTTTGGCTCAAGCCAACCA
>JASJDT010000176.1 GCA_030065655.1 Desulfocapsaceae bacterium
GCTTTTTGGGGTGTGCATTCCACAAAGTTCATCGACGGTGAACCGATAAATCCGGCCACAAAAAGATTTGCCGGTGACTCATAAACTTCATGCGGGGTACCGAGTTGCATCAAATAGCCATCTTTCATAATGGCGATTCGATCTGCGAGGGTCATGGCTTCTATCTGATCGTGAGTCACATAAACAATGGTGGTTCCGATTTTGTGATGCAGCTTTTTTATTTCGGTACGCATCTCCACACGCAGTTTGGCATCAAGATTACTCAACGGCTCATCAAAGAGAAAAATCGAGGGGTTCCTGGCAAGTGCTCTTCCCATGGCGACACGCTGCCGCTGTCCACCAGAAAGTTGGGCAGGTTTTCTATCAAGCAAACTCTCGATCTGCAGCATTGCCGATACCTTGGCAACCATTTCGTCAATTTCCTTTTTCGGAACCTTACGAGTCTCCAGGCCAAAAGAGATGTTCTTGCGGATGTTCATGTTGGGATACAGCGCATAGGACTGAAAAACCATAGCAATATCCCTGTCCTTAGGTGCAACATTGTTGACCACCCGGTCGCCAATTTTAATGTCCCCATCCGATATTGTCTCTAGCCCGGCAATAAGGTTAAGCAGCGTGGACTTTCCACATCCAGACGGACCAACCAGCACGAGAAATTCGCCGTGATCAATGGAAATTGAGATATCCTTGAGGACTTCAACTTTGCCGAAGCGTTTTTTCACCCTATCGATAGTCAACGATGACATGGTATTTTATCCTTTTACAGATCCTGCGGTTAATCCACGGAGAAAATACTTTCCCGCAACAATATATACGATCATAGTGGGAAAAGCCGCAATCATCGCTGCAGCCATATCCACATTATACTTCTTTACTCCAGTCGAGGTGTTTACCAGATTGTTCAGAGCTACAGTGACCGGCTGACTCTCACCGGAAGAAAACACCACACCGAAGAGAAAGTCATTCCATATCTGGGTGGTCTGCCAGATAATTGATACCACAAAAATTGGTACTGAAACGGGAAGAATAATTTTCCAGAAAATCCTGAAGAAACCCGCCCCGTCAATCTTGGCGGCATGAACCAGTTCTTGGGGGATGGTGACATAGAAATTCCTGAAAAAGAGAGTTGTAAAAGCAATTCCATAAATAATATGCACCAGAATCAGCCCCTGCATGCTTTGCGCCAGGCCTATGACTCCCAAGACCTGTGCCATGGGCAACAGAATAATCTGAAATGGGATAAAACATCCCAACAGCAACATGGAAAACAACACTTCACTCCCCCAGAATTTCCACTTGGAAAACACATATCCATTGGCTGCCCCGATCAGCGTTGAAAACAGAACAGCAGGAACTACCATGATAACCGAATTCCAAAAATAGCCCTTGATTCCATTGCAGGTTACCCCGATACAGGCGCTTCCCCAGGCCGCCTTCCAGGCATCCAGGGTAAATTCGCGAGGGAAGGAGATGAGGGTACCTGTGCGTATATCATTCATGGTTTTCACTGAGGTGAATATCATGATAATCAAGGGGATAAGGTAATAGATGGCAGCGACAATCAGCAGCGTGTAGATGCCAGCCCGGAAGAGTATCTCACCCTGACTTTTTCCCGGTCCCAGTCCACTTCTTCTACTCATTTTTCTTACTCCTCAGCTCAGAATAGAGATAGGGAACAATGATGGCCAGAACTGCGCCAAACATCATCATCGAGCTTGCCGCTCCCATGCCAAGCCTCCCCCTGGTAAAAGCGAAAGAATACATAAATGTTGCCGGTAAATCCGAGGAATAGCCCGGCCCTCCACCGGTAAGCGCCACCACCAGATCAAAACTCTTGATGGCAATATGGGCAAGGATCATGATTGCACTAAAAAAGACAGGTCGCAAAGAAGGAATGATTATTTTCCAATAAATACGCGGAAGCGATGCTCCATCAACCATAGCGGCTTTGATGATCGAATCATCAACACCCCTGAGTCCCGCCAGAAAAAGAGCCATCACAAAACCCGAGGACTGCCACACCCCGGCAATCACGATGGTATAGATCGACATCTCCGAGTTCACCAGCCAATCAAAGGTAAATGAAGTAAAGCCCATATCATTGACCAGCTTTTCCAGACCCAGACTCGGGTTCAAGATCCATTTCCATACTGTCCCAGTGACGATAAACGACAGCGCCATGGGATAGAGAAAAACAGTTCGCAACGTACCTTCTATTCTGATTTTCTGATCAAGAAATATTGCCAACAGCAACCCGATTAGGATGCAGATGCCGATAAACAGTGAACCGAAAATTACCAGATTCTTACTGGCAACCCACCAGCGTTCATTAGCAAAGAGCTTGACATACTGCACCAAGCCCTCTAACTCGTAGCGAGGCAACATCCTCGATTTGGTAAAGGAAATCCATGCCGTCCAGAGTATGAAGCCATAGATGGTGATGATGGTACTTACAAAGGTAGGGGCAAGGACAATTTTGGGAAGTAGATTTTCCAGTCGCATGGAGAAATCGCTCCGTTTATTCACGTATGATTTCGACATACACCACCTCTTCTTGACTGAGGTCAGATTACTGCCTTAGGTCAATTTCACCGGCTAGTGACAATCAACCCAATAGTCGATATACATCAACGCAGAACGAAGATCTGTAAAACAGTTTCATTCTGCGTAAAAGGGTATTGCGAAATTACATTGCAGCGGCGGCAGCGTTGACAAACTCAGCCGCAGCTTTTTCTGCTGTCATATTCGAGTTGTAAAAATTGGTTATCACATCAAAAAATGCTCCACGTACTGCCGGGCTGACAGCCATCTCATGTGCCATACTGGGATGTAGAGTACCTTTTGCCGCAGCTTCCTTGAAATCATCCATCGACTGCAATGCTACCGAATCAAAATTAGCTGTCGGGATACCTGAACGGACTGGGATTGATCCCTTATTAACATTAAAAACTTCCTGAAAGGTTTCACCAAGAATAAGCCTGGCCATGGCGCTCTGGGCTTTTTGGGACTCCTTGTCCTTGACTTCAAACATGATGAAACTGTCTATGTTAAAGAGAAATGTTCCCGCAGACTCAGGTACCGGCATAGCGACAAAATCTTCGCCAGGCTTCTTGCCGGCTGCCAGAAATTCACCTTTGGCCCAGTCACCCATAAACTGCATGGCCGCATCCCCTTTGATGACCATACCAGTTGCAAGGTTCCAGTCTCTTCCAGGTGCATCTTTGTCGGTATAGCTTTTGACCATCTTAAAAGTATCGAGGGCCTTAATCATAGTTGAGCTATTCAATGCTTTAGGGTCAACATCGACAAAAGCTTTTTTATAGAATTCAGCGCCACCTTGTCCTACTACAATTGATTCGAATACTGTAGCTTCCTGCCAGGCTTGGCCGCCAAAAGCTACAGGAATAAAGCCAGCCTCTTTGATTTTCTTGGCGGATGCTTCAAATTCTTCCCAGGTTTTTGGGATCTGGGCGCCAGCTTTTTTGAATACCTCAGGATTACACCACATCCAATTGATTCGATGGACATTTACAGGAACGGCAACATAATGGCCTTCGTATTTCATGATATCGGCAACCACCTTTGGCACCATATCATCCCACTTTTCCTGTTTTGCAACTGGATCAAGGTTGGTCAACAACCCTTCATCCGCCCAATCCTGGATCTGTGGGCCTTTCACTTGGGCAGCAGTTGGTGGGTTACCTGACACCGCGCGGGTTTTAAGGACGGTCATGGCATTGGCACCGGCACCACCGGCAACCGCCATATCTTTCCAGACATGGCCCTCTTTTTCCAAAAGCCCTTTCAAAACAGCAACGGATTTTGCTTCTCCTCCAGATGTCCACCAGTGCAGAACCTCTACCTCACCTGCCTTTACCAGTGACACCATCATAAAAGAAGCTATGAACACTGCAAAAAGTTGAATTGAAAATCGGCGCACCATAATTATTCTCCTCATTGAAAGTTAGAGACCATTCCTCAACTTACTCCACAGATATTAATTACAATCACATCCTATTAATTTATTCAATAAACTTATTGCAAATCTGGCATAAAATCAACCCAGATTTAAATTATTTTTAGAAATAAGTATATGTGCATGTTTTGATTTATCTTTTTTGTGTTTTTTACGAGGCTAACATACAACTTACCAAAGAAAACAATTGCAAGTTTCAGCAAGAATAACTAAAAATATATTCACACAGTGAATTAATTTTAATAGAGCATGTCATGTCTCTATACTTCGCTGCAAGAAATACAGTTGTGGTCCAGACATTTCATCAGGCCAAACTGGTATGCATCTCAATAAAATTATTATGACTAACTTAAACAGCAGACAGCGGGCTCAGGCACATAACCAATATACTATCCTGGACACGATACGAATGCATAAAGGAATATCTCGTGTTCAGATAGCTGAGCTCACTGGACAAAGCAGAGCATCCGTTACTAACATAACAGCTGATCTCATAAAAAAAAACCTGATATATGAAAAAGAGTCCAAAGAATCTGCCACCCCCGGAAGGCGAAGGGTTGAGTTGGCTATAAACCCAGATGCTACTTATGTGGCAGGTATCAAACTCTCAAGCTCGCGAATCAGTTGTGCTGTAACCGATATGCAGGCCAATGTTCGAAGCTCGGTGGTAATCCCTGTCCAGTTCGATAAAAGACCGCTTGATTATGTGGCTGATATTATTGAAGATGCCGTAAGACATTGCGTTGATAAAGCAGGTCTTGCCATGGAAAAGATATTCGGCATCGGGGTTGGGATGCCTGGTCTATTAAAAAGAGATTCAGGGGTATATGTCTGGAAACCTCTCTATAAGACGGGTGAAACTACACTTAGTGATCTTATTAGTCAGCGCTTATCCATTAACACATACCTTGAAAATGACTCCAATGCCCTCACTCTCGCCCATCTCTGGTTCGGCGAGGGCACCCATACCAATAATTTTCTGGTAATTACCATAGAAGAGGGTATTGGCATGGGTATCGTGATTGAAAGGAAACTCTATCGTGGTTTACAAGGCATAGCCTCGGAATTTGGTCATATGGTTGTCGAACCTGATGGAGAGCTTTGCCGCTGTGGCAAGAGAGGCTGCATCGAGGCATACACCAATGAATCTGCAATACTCCACGCTGCAGAAAGAAGCCTGCAATCAGGAAGCTGGAAGCACGAAGGAGCAAATGGCCTCAGTCTTGATCTACTCATCGAATTAGCTCGTGATGGCAATAAACCACTCAAATCAATTTTTGCCAAGGCAGGGGATATTATGGGTCTTGGCATCGCTGCACTTATCCAGATTTTTAATCCGGAAAAGATCATCTTCTCCGGAGATGGGGTAAAGTCTGGTGATCTGGTTTTTGAACCGATGAAACAAGCGATTGAAAAACACACCAACCCCGAACTCATTAAACCGGTACATATAATAGTAGAAAAATGGAAAGACTCAGATTGGGCTCGCGGCGCCGCCACTATTGCCCTGAAGGAATTTTATAAATACCCCTTTGACCAGAAGGTGCAAAGTAGATAACACCTCTCGCTGGATTCCACCGATGTTATCTTTCTCTGTTGCCTTATAGATAAAGGTTATTGACAATGAAACGCTCACAGATAAACACCATTATCAATGAGGCAATCCTCCTCTTTGAGGTGACTGGTTGCAAACTTCCCCCTTTTGCCTATTTTTCTCCGGAAGATTGGCTAAAAATAGGGGAAGAAGCCAATGAAATCAGGGAAAACTATCTAGGTTGGGATGTCACTGATTACGGCAAAGGTGATTATTCCACCATGGGATTGCTGCTTTTTACGCTAAGAAACGGAAACTATCATAAACCTGATCAATATCCTAAAAGGTATGCTGAGAAATTAATGATAATCCAAGAAGGCCAACTTTCTCCCATGCACTTCCATTGGAACAAGCGGGAAGACATCATTAATAGGGGAGGAGGAAACCTCCAGCTTCGGCTATTTGCTGCTGATGATCAGGAAAAATTATCCGGTGGAAAATTTTCTCTTTCCCTAGACGGCATACGTAAGACCTGTGGCCCCGGCGAAATAGTCACACTGCAACCAGGGCAATCCATCTGTCTTGAACCATATATTTATCATGAATTTTATGCCCAAAAAAATTCTGGTGATGTGGTGATCGGTGAAGTTTCAGATGTTAATGACGATGATAACGACAATCGTTTCCTTGAATCTTTGGACAGATTTCCAAAAATTGAAGAAGACGAACTACCCATCCACCTTTTGTGCAATGAATATCCAGGGCAGTGAAGGGAACCCTAATTACATATATTGCACACACCTCAAAAATCCCTCGTTTTAAATCCAACGTATCAACTCACGTAGTTTAAACCCGACCCGCGCACCGATTTGCTCTGTAAGCAGTTTGAATTCTTTTCAAAAATTTTGCAAATCTACAAATAGTCAGGTTCTATTTTTGATGATTCATATTGGTTGGCCCTATTTTTGCTTAACGGATATAAAATTATTTTTAGCCGGTTTGAGTTTTTAGTTAAACTTACGCCACAAACGTAAATAGGGGAGATTTCCCGAGAAAGGCAAAGCGCGCTGCTAAAGCACGTTACGCAAAGCCTCCGGCCATAACCAAATAAGACCAAATAAGCTTTTTGGGTATGGTAGCGGGGCCGCCGAAAGAGGTAACCCATGTCATTCCAGAGAAGTATTGTATGTATTGTAGTGTCATTGCTCTTTTATAGCTCAACATCACTGTCGGCATTCGCCGCCAAAGCAGGAATAAGTTTCATTCCTAACAACGACCCACTGCTATTTAATTACACGATTCATTATGGTATCAAAAGCCTCAATTACACATCTGAAATTGATCTCATAGATCCAGAAGTTGTTGACGGCAATATACTCGCCGTAGTCGACGACCTCCAGGAAGGTCAGACATATTATTTCGCTGTAACAGCCTCCGATGAATACTACACCAGTGAATTATCAAATGAAATGGTGTATACCGTCCCTTCTCCAGAACCCTCTGAGTTTGGTGTCGAGGTCGGAGATCTCTCGGTTACCTCTGAATGGCAGCATGTCAATTTTGAGACACCTTTTGTCAACCCTGCAGTGGTAGCCAAAGCAGCAACTACGAATAATTCTGAACCATTCACTGTAAAAATTCGCAATCTTAGTACAACAGGATTTGATATTAAAATCAAAGAGTGGGATTACCTTGATGGCAATCACCCTGCGGAAACTGTTTCCTATATTGCCATGGAAAAAGGGGTTCATGAGCTTGAACAAAACGTCCAGGCAGTTGCTGCGTGCGGAAACCTTCCAGAGCTGAATACATTTCAGACTGTTGCTTTCACTAATCCTTTTAGCAATACACCTGTAGCACTGGCGTCTGTTGTAACCGATAACGGCAGCAATGCAGTAACCCTCAGATTGCAAAATATTACTGACAATAATTTCCAGATTAAACTCCAGGAAGAGGAAGCCAGCGATGGTTTTCATGCTGGAGAAACCTATTGTTATATCGCCATGAGCCAGTGGAGTGGCATCACCAATGATCTCATTATTGAAGCGGCAGTGACAGGAAATACACTTAACCAAATACCAGCAACTGTCTCCTTTACCGCAGGATTTCCGTACACACCTTTCACCTTGGGAAATATGCAGACACATAATGGAGGTGACCCGGCTGTACTTAATTTAAACCAACTCTCAGTGAACAGTGTTTCTATGAGCATTGTGGAAGAACAATCTGCCGACACCGAAATAAATCATGTCAATGAAGTGGGAGGCTATATAGCAATATCACCTCTCAATCACACAGATGACAATGACAACGATGGCCTCAGCAATAGTTTAGAACTTGCCCTGGGCACCAATCCAAATAGTGCTGATTCTGACAACGACGGCATAAATGATGGAGAAGAGTATCAATATTGGCTTGCTTCCTCCTCTGCTCCGGATGCTGATGTTGATGGTGACGGCATTATCAATATATTAGATTCTGACTCTGACAATGACGGTATAACAGATGGGGTTGAGATAGCCAATGGTTCCGATCCGGCTGTTGATCAAGCAAGTGAAGCCGGCATGGTTATGGAAGTTGGAGAATTGGTTATATCCCATGAACCCGTCAGAATTAACTTTTCAAATTCTTATACCAATCCGGTCATTATAGCGAATGCAGTGACTAGAAATGGTGGTGATCCATCAAGAGTCTGTATAAAGGATATTGATTCCGCTGGTTTTACCATCCACATAGATGAATATGATTATCTGGATGGAACACATGTAGAAGAAACCGTGACCTACCTGGTGATTGAGAAAGGAACCTACACCTTGGATGACGGTTCCCAAATCGAGGCCGGATTGTTTGACACCAATTCTACTTCACATGTGAGTTATACCTTTACTGATGAATTTACTAAAGCTCCTGTTCTGCTTACTTCAATTGTCACCTGTAATGAAAGTGAAACTGTTGTAGGTCGGGTACGGAGAGTTACCTCATCAAGTTTTGAATACAAACTTCAGGAACAGGAGGCTAATTCCAACAGTCATGCAACCGAAACTGTTGCTTACCTGGCCTGGACCCCGGGCTCCGGTTTGACGAATGGGCTTCACTTCGAAGTTGGTGTGACACCGGACAAGGTAAAACACGAATCTTATTCCATAGACCTCAACGAGAATTTTGCTGATCTTCCCTTCCACTTTGCTGCGATGC
>JASJDT010000177.1 GCA_030065655.1 Desulfocapsaceae bacterium
TAAACTAAGTGTAGTTTTGCAATTAATTTCCCAGAAGCAGATGGAGCCTTAGCCGCAGATTAACAATCTATAAAAGCTTGGGATCTATATGACCAGGACCACCGCAATCTGGTGTGTAGCAACTGACGTCCTTGAATGTACACTTCTCTTTGCAACTCGGACAAGTCTCGGGAGGGGTCGGTGCTTGGATGGTATTGCCGCATCCTCCGCATTTCCAGAAAGGGTTCATGTTTGGAGCCTGTCCTGTGTTTTGCTGTTCCGTCATGATCTTTCTCCTCACAGTTGCGTTAACTATCTCCACCTCCCGGTGATTTCCGGAGGTGATGTCTTGGCATGGCTACTTCAGCTTCTTGAATTTATCGTGCCAGGCGCATCGGTCACAAAAAAGTTCGGTGTCATTGCTGACCTGCAGATGTGATGTCTCATCATCTTCATCAAGATAGACAACTTCATCTTTATCAAGTTGAACTTCTCGGATAGTATACTGATCATCCGGATCTTTTATGTAAAACTTCCTCGTGCCACAATCTGGACATTTCATCGGTGACATGACGTATATACCTCGCATTCACAGTTCTTGGGAGATATAGTCAAAGACTAAGAATTGGAGCAACAGTTGGCAAGGCAGAATAGGTGTGGTCAACGGTGAGAAATAGCCAGTCTGCCCGGATAAATCCCGATGTAAACTCTTATCGGGATGTTGCCTGTTACATAGGCCAGGGTTTTCCCTTGCCGCCCAGTATGTGCATATGCAGGTGAAAAACCACCTGGCCGGATTTGGAACCATTGTTGAAAATCACCCGGTAATCATCGGCGACACCATTTTCTCTAGCAACCTTAGCGCCGATTCGCAGCATTTTACCTGCCAGAAGATCATCATCTTCTTCTATGTCCACCGGCATGGCAATGTGCTTTTTGGGAATGACCAGAAAATGAACGGGGGCCTGGGGAGAAATATCCCAAAAGGCAAGGACATCGTTATCTTCATAGAGTTTTTGGGAAGGAATTTCACCAGCAATTATTTTGCAGAAAATACATTCGCTCATTTGCATCTCTCCTCTCGTAGAACAATTGAGTAGTATCCGATGGTTTCAGTTTACGCTGTGGTGAAAATACTACGGAAATGGGTAACTGTTTAAAGTATAGTTATACATCAATCCTGTGCAATCGTAAATAATTGGCATTGATAGAAGACCGTGACCTTCAAAAAGCTTGGTAAAAAAGGGTCTACTGAAAAGTTTGCAGATTAAGCGGCAGACCAGGAAGAGGAGCTCTCCCAAATAAACAGAGCTGATACCTATCTATTCAGCTAGAATGATCAGTCGGAGGCGCAGCCCATGAAAATATATGATTTATCCCAGCCAATTACAGCCGACATGCCTGTATTCCCTGGTTCAGAATCACCCCTTATAAAGCCTGTTAGCAACCTGCCTGTAGACGGTTTTCGCGAACGGCTGATCACCTTTTCTTCACATACGGGGACGCACATCGATGTTCCGGCCCATATTATTGCAGGGGGTAAAACTTTGGAACTGATGCCGCTTGAATCGTTTTATGGTCCAGCAATCTGTCTTGATTTAAGTCAATTGGAAGCTCCTGAAATAAAAGTGCAGGATCTAAAAAGATATGAGCATGCCATTAGTGAGGTTAGTTTTGTTTTGCTCTACACTGGCTGGAGCAGACACTGGGGAGAAAACGATTACTATGCCAACTTCCCGGTCTTTTCAAAGGAGGCGGCAATATGGTTAAGTGAAATGGAAATACGGGGAGTTGGGGTTGATGCCATATCCGTAGACAAAATCGACAGCAGTGATCTGCCAGTACATCATATTTTCCTGGCAAGGGAAATCATCATTGTTGAGAATCTGACGAATCTTTTCCAGATTCTAGGAGAAAAGTTTATATTTTCCTGCCTGCCCTTGAAATTTACCGATTTGGATGGCTCACCCGTAAGGGCGGTGGCCTGTGTTGAATAGTTGAAGAAATACTAGCCTAGTTCCCATCCTAAAACTGCTCTCTCGGAGTCTACGCTTTCCGGGAGTCTACGCTTACCGGATCGATATCTTCGTTATGCTCAAAATTTTATCCTCGGAATATCGATTATATGCACCCCAAGGGCACTTCTTTGAGGGCGCCTGTGGTAAAATTTTTCGCATGCCTTGATCTGAGCCAAAATTGCTAGTTTTAGAACGGAAACTAGCCTAAGGCGGGGACTGAAGAAGCAACTGGTTGATTCTAGGGACCCGGCTTCTCTAACATCAATAATACAGAGTGAGAAGCCGGTTTTTCTGGAATTGATTAATGGTTTTTATCGTCGCTTTTTCCGGTGAGTCGCTCTACTCCACGCACCCCGATATGGCAGGTTGTACATCTACTACTAGCGGCAAAGGCATAGTCGCCATCGTGACAGGCTCCGCAATATTTTCCATCGTACATGGCTTCCATATTGAAATCGTCATATTCCTCGGCAGCACCGGCCTCCATCTCGAATATCTCATCATGGCATTCATCACAGTCGAGTCCGAATTCCATAGTATGTCTCTTGTGTGAAAAGATGACACCCCGTACCGGTTTTTCCCAGATAATCGGTGCTTCCGGGCCGTAGAGATCTTCGTCATATTCATTTTCGTCGGTATCTGCGGCCACGAGACAGACGGCTGGTACCAGAAAAGCCAGGATGATAAAAATGATTGCTATCCGCTTCATGAACGTTCTCCTCATATGATAGAACCTAATGTGGTCGTAAATTCAGGTTGATCCGAAATGCTACCTGGACATTATTTCTAGATAACTGTTACCGTGTTGCCTAGGCATTCGTATAATAGACGTTAGGTAAAGCACCTGTCTTGGGCCGTAACACCCAGACCAGGGTTTCTGGGGTATGCAGCAGTTCGTATACTCTGCTGTTGGTGTCTGCTAAATCCCCAAATACCCTTACATCTGCCGGACAAGCGGTGACGCAGGCAGTTTCTTTGGCACCTTTGGAAAGAAGGGTGTCATAGCAGAAGTTGCATTTGTCAACAAAACGGCCTTCTTCCTTGAAATATCTGGCGTTGTATGGACAAGCGGTCATACAAGTCTTACAACCGATGCAGCGGCCGGGATTCATCTTGACGATTCCCGTAGTTTCATCCTTCCAGGTAGCCGTCGTCGGGCAGACACGTACACACGGTGGTCGATTGCAATGATTACAGAGCACCGGCATAAAAATAGTTTCATACTTGTCATCAACGATGGCTCTTCTCCTTTCGAGAATATCGGTTCTGTATCCGTAAGAGGGAACATCGTTGGTACCATTACAGGCTTCAACACAAAGTTCGCAGTTTATACAGAGACGCTCTCGGATGACCATGGAGTAGTGGGGAGAGTATGAATACTTGCCCTTAGGCGGCACTACTTCAGCGGCTTGCGCTTCGGTCAACGGAGCCAGTGAAAGTGCTTTCCCGCCCAGGTAAACCCCGGTAACCAAGAATCCCAATTTAAGAAATCGACGTCTTTCGATAGAAGAGATATGGTCGACGCCTTCGTTTTTCAATTGCTCAAGTTCTTTAAGCTTCATGCAAAACTCCCGGATGTTCATCATGAATGAGATGTTGATCTGCAAATAATTGGGCTATCAGACCCGCAGCATTTAATGACTCTCAGTAACGTGTCCGCGAAACAGCTTCTCCCCTAGAAACAAAAAGAAGAGGCAGAATGTCAGTCCGCTTGCGGCAACCATCAATTCATGCAGGGTTGGTTTATAGCTGAACAGGGTTGGATAGTCCACCATGTCCATACCGTAATAATGGGGAATAACCTGGCCGAGAATAACCAGGTCGTACCGCATGGCAAAGATTCCCAGAATAGCGCAGAAGGAAGCGATGAACAGTGCTCCCATATTCTTGGCGCGTACAGCGAGAATGATGATAAAGGGAATCAGCATACCGAAGGCTATTTCACCCACCCAGAAATTGATGGAATAGGGACCATTGAGGAGCGCCTCCATGGCTAGAACTTTACCTGGCGGATGACCGGCAACACCGGCAATTACTTTCCAGATGGTGAAAAAGATGAGGATGGCAATGGTTAATGCCGCCATTTTGGCAACACTCTGCATGGCTTTTTCCTGATCATAGCTCATCTGCCATTTATTGACTTTGTGGGCAATATACGTACAAAAGATTATGGTCACGCAACCGGAGAGTGCCGCTGAAGCGATGAAATAGATGGGCATATAGGGGCCATGCCAGAATGGACGGCCGTTAAGCAATCCAAACACCGCGCCGAGGTTGGAATGGGCAGCGATACCTGAGATCAGCCCGGCAAGACCGAAGTAGGCCGCCTTTTTGTGACTGTCTTTTTGTAACAGGATGAATTCACCGATCATGAAGACCAGATAAGCGCCGTAAAGTGTTCCCATCCACCAGATGTTTGAGCTGAGATTGGCACCGACAACATTGCCAACCGGCATGCGCCAGGTGTTTTCAATTTCGAAGGCGATTACTATAAAACCGGCAACGATAGTAACAATTGACATGTAAACGGCCCGCTTGGCAATCGGTTCGAAGTTCTCAATACCAAAAACGTGCCCCACTGACGAGACAATGCAGAGGCCTGTTGAGGTTACCACAAAGAACACATAGGCAGCAATGAGTGCCCCCCAGGGAACCTCACGGCTGACCCCGAAGGTGTGTTCATGGCCAACAACAAGAGAATGTACCCCGAAACCGATTCCAACTAGGGTAAATATTCCGAAAAACATCAATGCAACGTTGATGCCTTTCGCAGTGCTTGGTTCGAGGCCTCCGGTGCGAGGCAGGATACTGTCCATTACGCCGTTCATCATCCATAACTCCTTTAAGGTGAAAAGAATTTTTCAAGAGATCGGACCGCAAATTTCAACAGCCCTGATAATCCATCAAATGGCCAAAAACGTCAATGAAAACTTTACATAAAATACCTTGATTTGCAGCTGAGATTGCCTTCCTGCTATCTATGGTTCTTAAGAAGCTTTGAAATCATCAACCTGACAATCCAGAAGATAAAGATTCCTGTAAGCTGGACCGTTAATTTGGGAATCGGGGATTTCTCGACACTCTATGTTTGCAATAAATCATCCTTGAAAACCATTCTTTCGGACGATTCAATTTTCCTTCTGATAGAATAGAAGGAATAGTAGAGATGGTTCCATATTTGCTGACAGAAAAATCAATGCTGAGTTTGGTGTTGGCCTAAGGATTAAGGCCTTGGTAATTACTTGCAAGAAACAAAGATATTTTTATAAATATATGGGAGGTTGCACACAATGAGAGTTTCAACTTCTGCTCAAAAAAGTCTACTGAGCCCATGTGGTCTTGACGGGTTCAACTACCAGTTTGATCCATATGTCGGCTGTGAGCATTATTGCCGTTATTGTTATGTGCTTCAGCAGGCGGAAACGGACTGGCACCAAGAGATTAAAATACATAGTAATATGGTAGAAAAGCTCACTGAAGAACTAAGCAAAATAGAGCCTCAACGAATTTTCATCGGCTATCATGCAGATCCCTATCAACCAATAGAGAAAGAGTACTTGCAAACCAGAAAGGCCTTGGAGATTCTACAGGAGCAGGGTTTCTCGGCAAGCATTCTGACTAAATCAGATCTAGTGTTGCGGGATTTGACGCTGTTGCGGGAAATGGGGGCGGCGGTAAGTGTATCCGTAGCCTTTCGTGATAATTATGTCCGCAGTCTGTTTGAGGAAAATACCATAGAAACAGAAAAACGATTGCTGGCCCTTGATAAACTAAAGAAAGCAGGCATTCAGACCGGAGCGCTTCTCTGTCCCGTAATACCTTATATTACCGAAGTTGGTATTCTCTTGGCTGAGCTGGCAAAATGTGCTGATATCATATGGATTTATGGATTAAGTGCACCAGTGGATAACACAATCGATGTAGGCTGGAACAATACCAGCCAAATCCTATCTACTCATTTTCAGGAATTGGCTGGTGAGATAACCTCTGCAATTCTTTCCAGAGATCATCAATACTGGCATGAGCTGAGAAACGATATCAAGGCATTCAACGAGGAGCGGCAATTGGACCTGAGGGTCCATGTATAACATATGAACTATTACCTGATAAGATATTATGGTCGAAGATATTGAAATATCAACGCATAGGCACAGATTAGATATTGATTACATCCACAGTATCCTGAAAACAACATACTGGGCGGAGGGAATACCCAAAAACCTGGTTGAGAAATCTATAAACAATTCGCTGTGTTTTGGAGTCTATAAAAATAACAGGCAGATTGGTTTTGCCAGGGCCGTTACTGATTTTACGATTTTTGCCTACGTTGCAGATGTCTTTATTGACCCCCAGGAACAAGGAAAAGGCTATGGCAAGAAATTACTTCAAGCTATTACTTCCCATAAAAATCTCCAACTGGTAAGACGGTGGCATCTGATCACCAAAGATGCTCAGAATCTTTACGAAAAATTTGGTTTTTCTATCCCACAGGAACCTAAACGTCACATGGAAAAAATATGCATCCAGGAATGGCAGAGAAATACTGATGGTCCATGAACTAACAGCTGAAACGGCCTGCATGATCTTATCGATGGGTTAAGCTGGCGAAGCAAACCCTTACTGATTGAGATAAAGGGAGGTAGTAAACTAGTGAAACTTAATCGAAGAGAGCTGCTGCAATACTCGATTCTGGCTGCACTGTCTTTTTCACCAGGTCTCGCCGCACCGGGAAAATCCACCCAAAATCTTACCAAATCAAAAAACATAATTGATGTTCATCATCATATACTACCAGAGTTATATACCAAATCCCTCGCCTCCATTGGCATAACAAAAACCAATGGTGCCTCCTTTCCTCGCTGGAACGCTAGTAAATCAATTGAGGTCATGGACCGCAACGGGATCGAGTTTGCCATTACTTCCATTTCTTCGCCTGGCATCTATTTTGGGGATATCGGTTTTACGATGGAACTAGCAAGACAATGCAATGAGTATTCGGCGAGCATCGTTGCCGATTATCCCGATCGGTTTGGAGCTTATGCTGTTTTGCCACTGCCTGATCTTAAGGCCTCCTTAAACGAACTAGCTTATACTTTAGATACATTGAATCTCGATGGGGTGGTTCTTTTGTCAAATATAGATGGTCGCTATCTGGGGTCTCCACAATTTGATGAACTTTTCGCCGAACTTGACCGGAGGAGTGCCATTGTTTTTATTCATCCCACCGAACCGGCGAATAAAAAATTCCCAGAGATGCACATCCCACCGTCGTTTTTCGAGTTTTTGTTCGATACGACACGAACTGTAGCAAGTCTCATTCAATATGGCACCATTGAACGTTATCCGAATATTCGCTTCATCATTGCCCACGCCGGAGGGGCCGCACCATATTTGACCTGGAAGATGGTCTTGACTGCTCAACGATCCAGAGGGGATGGGAGCAGTGTCATTTCCAGCCTCGGTAATGTATATTACGATACGGCCCTGGCAACCTCTGCCTATCCCCTTGGTCTTGTCAAAGAACTGGCCGGTGCCAACCATATCCTCTTCGGTAGTGATTCCGGTTTTGCACCGGAAATTATCGTGGCTTCCGCCTTGTACGAACTCGAACATGCCAAAGTGTTTGATCAAAAAGATTTACAGCATGTTTTCTCCACTAACGCCCGGCAGCTGTTTTCAAGATTACCTGCCTTGGTGAATGATATATGATTGCATGCCCACAATACCTTATATTTTTTTAAACACCCTAATGTCATTTTTCATTAGATGTTTGGTCTGTTCTTGATGATGCCCGTAATTTAAGTGGATCAGAGCGTTGATGGAGGTAAATATGAATCACCGGCAAGGTTCAATTACAGGAGAATTATTTACAAGAATTTTAATTCTGGTGCTGGGCTTGATAATGCTCATTCCCGCAGCAAATCAACTTTACAGGTACTGCAAACTACAATTTCTGGGAATCCATGCTATGGGGACAGTTATACACTCATCTTCCAGTAGAGATTGGGGAGGAAGACCATTGATCCAATACGAGGATCAAAATGGTTCACTTTATGAATTTAAAAGCAAGGTGAAAACACATTGGTTCACGAGGCCTGTTAAAGGCGAAAAAATCGAGGTTCTCTTTGATCGGGCTGACTCGAGTCGGGTAATTGTTGATAGCATCTTCTATTATGTTATCGTTTCTTTAATTTTTATGACAGCAGGATGCTATTGCTGCCTGCGAAGCATATGGATTAGGCGCCCTGTCGAAGATGAGATAGAAGCATAGTAACACCGGTGTTCTCCTTGAAGCTTTAGAATACGTAGAAGAAATATTTTTATGATGTGATATTAAATATATGCAGGTGTTTTTATATCTAAACGTTGAGCTTATTTTGTAGGTAAGAGCCGATATTCCACTAACTCTGTACGCGTAGCGTGCAGAAGCTATTCTGCAAGATCAGCTATCTTTCAGAGACTTACTTTCCTTAAAGACATTTTAGTCAAATATTCTATTTTTATTAATAATTTCTAAATTGATCACATCTCACTAAAAATCTGTCTAATCGGTGAGGGTTTTTCTTGACAGATGCTATGGTGCAGGTTAATAGTTGACGCGGAAACTATATTTTCAGAAATGATAAATTACCATATGAATTTGCCCCAAGACTTCGATAAACGTAGTGGACGAGAACAGGTTAAATTGGAGAATGAGTCTCTTCTTCTTTTCCAGTTGCTCAAGTGTGCTAATTTTATTGAACGGGAAATAAACAATATACTCCGTCCATTCGGTCTCAAGCAGCAACAGTTTGCCGTTCTTAATGAAATTGTTTTACGCGGACCGATTAGCCAGAAAGAACTTGTGGACAATCT
>JASJDT010000178.1 GCA_030065655.1 Desulfocapsaceae bacterium
GGCTGACGGAGAAAAATCCGGCAGGGTCAATATGACTATCCTGGAGCAGTAATCGGCTGGGATGCAAGGAGAAAGTAGATTGTCCCTTCTGGAAACCAAGAAAATTAAGAAAACGTACGGCAGTCGTACCGTTGTTGACGGGGTGAGTCTCCAGGTAACAACTGGCAGGGTTGTCGGCTTGCTAGGACCTAACGGAGCCGGTAAAACTACGACATTTTATTCTATTGCCGGTTTTATTCGGCCCAATGCGGGCAGCATCCTTCTTGACGGCGAAGAGATTACCAATCTGCCGATACACAAGCGGGCGCTGAAGGGAATTTCCTATCTAGCCCAGGAGCCCTCGGTTTTCAAGAAACTGACTGTTGAAGAAAACGTCCGGATTATTCTTGAACCCTTGGGACTTGACAAAGCTGAAATAAACAACAGAATTGCAGAATTGATGGCCGACCTGAAGATTGAGTATCTCAGGAACAACAAAGGTCATGCACTCTCGGGGGGGGAACGCCGTAGAGTTGAAATAATGCGGGCACTGGCAACCAAACCGCAATTTATCTTGCTCGATGAGCCCTTTGCCGGTATTGATCCGCTGGCCGTCGGAGAGTTGCAGAAGCTCATTGGCAATCTCAAGGACAAAGGACTGGGTATACTCATCTCGGATCACAATGTTCGTGAAACTTTACAGGTGTGCGACTTTGCCTATATCATGAATAGTGGGCAAATTTTAACCAGCGGTGTCGCCGCTGATATTATCGAAAGCAACGTCGCCAGGAAGATGTATCTTGGTGAAAACTTCAGGATGTAGATTAAAGCAAAATGGCCCTGGAACTCAGACAGCAGCTTAAGCTGGCCCAGAAACTGGTGATGACGCCGCAGTTGCGTCAGGCTATCAAGTTGCTTCAGCTTAACAGGCTTGAGTTAACTGCGGCTCTGCGTGCCGAGATCGAACAGAACCCGGCCCTCGAAGAAGATCTGGGAACCTTTGATGCTGATGAATTGGCCCATGGCCTCTCTTCCACCTTTGAAAGTACCGAGCCGGGCAGGGAGTCCGATGTAACCGAGAGAATTCCCCGAGATGATGATCTGGCCGACACGAACTGGGCCGATTACGCCAACAATTTCGACAGCAACTTTTCATTTTCCAGGGAAACACCGCCTGCCGATGCGCCTTCGCAATTTGATTTCATCTGGGAAAAGCCGGGACTGGATTCCTACCTGCAATGGCAGCTCGCCCACAGCTATCTGGAGGATTCCGAGTGGGATGTTGCTCTGTTCATTATCGGTAATCTCAACCGCTATGGTTTCCTGGAAACTGATATCGACGAAATCATCGCCAAAACAGATTCAGATCGCGATGAAGTCGAATATGTTATTGAGGTGATTCAGGACCTTGATCCCCCCGGTATCGCCGCCCGTGACATCAGCGAATCGCTCTATCTCCAGCTGGAAAGACTGGGGATGATCGACTCTCTGGCCGCTGAAATCGTCAAAAACCACCTGCCCCTGCTGCAAACAAAAAATTTCAAGGAACTGGTCAAAGCAACAGGGCACAAACGCAATGAAATAATGCGGGCCGTCAATTTTATTACCACCGAACTGACCCCGTTCCCCGGACTGCCCTATGCCGAGGAGAACACCAATTATATCGTGCCGGACGTTTATGTGCGCAAGATCGACGGAGAGTATGTCGTTACCCTCAATGATGACGATTTGCCCAGGGTCAAACTGTCTTCCTATTACCAGGAGCTTCTGGAATCAGGCGGTGACCTGCAGAAAGATTCCAAGAACTATATCTCCGAAAAAGTCAAAAGCGCTGAATGGTTCATTAAGTCAATTCATCAACGCCAAAAAACCATCTTTAAGGTGATGGAAAGTCTATTGCGTTTCCAATACGAGTTTTTTGAGAGGGGGCCGAGATACCTCAAACCGCTCATCCTTCGTGATGTTGCCGAAGATATTGACATGCATGAATCGACTATCAGCCGGGTGACTTCAAATAAATACGCCCATACTCCCCAGGGTATTTATGAGCTGAAGTACTTCTTTTCCACGGCAATTCCACGCGAAGGTGGTGAGGCTTTGGCTGCCGAATCAATTCGGGAGCGGATTAGAACAATGATCCAGGACGAGGACAAGCACAAGCCATTAAGCGACAACGCCATTTCCCAAAAACTTTCCAACGAATTCGATATCAAGATCGCTCGTCGCACCGTAGCCAAGTATCGAGAGCAGCTCAAGATTTTACCAGTCAAACATCGGCGGATACCCAAGTAAACTTTTTCATCATGGGCCTGCTTGAGCGAATCTATTATTTCCATGGAGAGTTGAGCCAGAGCCGTTATCCCAACGCCACTTCACTGGTTAATCAATTTGAAGTCTCCACTGCCACTGCCCGGCGCGATATCGCTTACCTGCGTGATCGGCTGCTTGCCCCCATAGCTTTTGACCAGCTCAAAAACGGGTTTTACTATACGGAAGAAGGTTTCGGCCTTCCCTTCGAAAAATCCCCAAAGATTATTTTTCTCCTCGGCATGCTCAGCAAAATTGCCGACGAAGCAGGACTTGGCTCGCTTGAGGAAGTCCAGTCTCTGGAGAAACGTCTTTCCGAGCTGGTCTTTCCCGCCTATTCCAAACTGGTTGATGCCATTCACTGCGAATGGGTAGAGGTGGAATCGCTCAGCTCCACAATATTTGAGGCCATCATCGAGGCCACGGTCACGAAAAAAACGCTTCACGTAAGCTACAGGTCTGCCAAAGCAGAGGAAAGTGAACGGGTTCTGGAACCCTTACGCCTGGTTAGCTATCAGGGTCGCTGGTACCTGCTTGCCTATTGCCGCCTCCGCTTGGATATCAGGCTCTTTCATATAGCCCGTATGCTTTCCGCCCGGCTTGGCCAGGAAACCTTTAAACGTGAGAGCGAAGATAACTACAACTCCTACCTCAATTCCGCCTTCGGCATTTTCAAGGGAGAGGCAGTTTTTCAGGCCACGATTTTGTTTACCTCAACGGCTGCCGAACTGGTTCGCCATCAACGCTGGCATCGGGATCAGGTTATTGAAGAAGTGGATGAGGGGATTCTTTTACGTCTGCCGGTAAACGATGACAGGGAGCTGGTCATGAAAATTTTACAGTACGGCTCTATGGCTCGGGTAATCGAACCGGAAGCATTACGCCAGCGCATCAACCATGAGGCGAAGGCTATTGCCGCACAATACGAGTAACCCGGATTTCTCATCAACATTGTGTTTAATTTCAAAAACATATTGAGACTTTAACGTCTAAGCTTCAAATTTTCTGCCTTCAGAAATCAACACAATGTGCACCAAAGGCCAACCGATCTCACCGACTCTGCAGTGTTACCAAAGCAAGAAACATAGGCAACTATAGCCCCTTGCTTCGCGCCTCGCATACTCGGCAATCTCGGCTGGTGAGAAATCCGAGCTAATCATTTCGAATTGCTGAAAAAGAAAAGATCCGGACGCAAAAGGAATGTTTATGAAAATTTACCAGCTGCGCTTGTGGCCGGTATCCAGGTGGATGAAATCCGATTTTGGATAATAGCCCACGCCGCCGTGATGATTTTTCAAGGCAAGTTCACGCAGCATTTTGGTAGATAGCTCGCGTACTCGCAAATCGAGGGCTCGTCCCTGCATGTGCAGGCTCTTGCGAGCAACACCGGAACTATTTTTACGCAGGTAGGCATTGGTTTTGGGTGAGCGATAGGCGGAAATCACTTCGATGGAGACAGGACTGCCGCAACAATTCTGGATGGTATAAAGACTATCAAAAAGGGCAGGGTCAAGGGCGTGCTGCTCACCTGTCCGAAAATCTCTGAGAAAATACTCGAGAGAACGACGCACTTCCCCTTTGTAGCCGCCGGGCTGGTAGTCAATTTCCATTCTCTCGCCGGTATGAGTATGGTAGAAACAGAGTGATTTTGGCGGAGAAGGAGTGGCCAGAACACTACCGGGAAGCAGTAAACCTGCGGCGGCACAGAGTGAAGTACAAATGAAGGAACGCCTGTTCATCAGCGTTTGCCTGGCGTTGGAACTGTTTACTCCTGATGTGAAATTGTCAGTGCTCATTGTTGAAAAGTGCTTGTTTTAGGAGTTCATCACGGCCATAAATGTCCGTATTAAAATGAATTTCACCTGTTTTGTCAACCCAGGCTGTTTGATACGTAATATGAATTGGTAAAGAAGGCTTGAGAAGTACGACCTTCCTCTCACCTGCTTCAATCAGCTCCTGCACAGCCTCGGCGTCCCATTCACTGTCCTGCCTCTTCAGCATGTAGAGGGCAAGTCCAGCCGGATCGGAGACCCGGATGCATCCATGACTGAAGGATCTGTTGTCTTCGCCAAACAGGTTCTTGGCCGGGGTGTCATGAAGATAGACGGCATGATGATTCGGAAAGACGAATTTTAGCTGTCCCAGAGCGTTGCTTGGCCCTGGATCCTGACGCAGTCTGTAGCCTGCCATTTCACTCTTTGTTACCAGCGGCCAATCAATGATTGTTGAATCAAGCTCAACAGCATCTTCCTGCCAGCTGGAAAAGAGGCGGATATTCTTTGATACGAGGTAATTCGGATTTTCGCGCAGTTCTGGCAAATCCTCCTTGACGGCGATACTCGTTGGCACGTTCCAGAAGGGATTGAATTCGAGGTACCTGATGCTATCGGAAAAAACAGGAGTCTGGTGCTGAAATTTACCGACAATGACCGGCATCAGCAGCTGCAGTTCTTCTTCCTTGTAGATGTAGAGAAAGAAATCGGCAATATTGACGAGCACATATTCATCGCTGAAATCACCATCCTGCCAGCGCCAGCGCGCCATGTTGATCTTGATCTGATCCAAGCGTTCCGCCGGGGTGGTATTGAGTGCAGCCATGGTTTTTTTACCAATAACACCATCTCTTTTCAGTCCGTGCAGCTCTTGAAAACGCTTGATCGCCAGAACCAGATCCTCATCATATACTTTGCTGTATTGTTCATCCGGAATCTCACCGGCCAATCGGGCGAGGCGTGCCCTGATTAACGGTATGCGAAGGTCATTATCACCTTCACGCAGTGTTTTTCCACTGGCGATGGGATCCCAACCTTCATTCGTGTTGAGCTCGCGGTACTTGGCCAGCCCATGTTTCAAAGCTTGGTAATGCATGGTCTGCGGCGGCAATCCTTTGAAATAACCATCAAGGTCTTCATTGTTCAGCAATACTTCGACCAGGAGCAAAGGATCAAAATCCGGCTTCCCCGCTTCTTCAAAGAGTTCGGGATTGGCGAGATACGGTTCAATCTGGCCATGACTTACGTCATGGACATACTTCACCGCATTGAAGGTGATCAACGTATCGAGTCTGGCTAGAGTGCTCAAAGCTGTCTCCTCCCACAATGCTTCGATTTCATCCACTTGGTAGTCTTGGGGGTCCAGCCCTTCATCTCCAGCCTTTTGCAGATATTTCCAGATTACCTCAGCCTTTGGACTCGGTCCGTTTTCCGTCACCCAGAGCGGTTGATTACCCTTTTCATGATAAATTGCCGCGAGACAGACTTCTTTGCGACTAATTACAGGCAGCTGCTTATCACGAACCACCAGCTCCACCGGATAGCAGGCGAGGTAGCGAGCCATGGCCTCTGACAACGTTGTTATTTCAGCCTGTACAACAGGTACTGCAGTTAAAAAAATGGCCAAAAACCAAATACTCAAACGCGCTAAAACATTCATACAAATTCCATGCCAAATCAATGTGTTCCCAGGTTTTCTCTACAAAATATCGCGAACACTGTAGCAGAATTGTCATAATTTAGCAGTAAAATTGATGTATACCTTCAAATTTTAAAAGAAAATCTATTGATCTCGGATTTCTTTTAAATTTTTTCTACAAATCTTGCTCCTAAAGGTGATATGATGTTGTCATGAGAGACAATAATGGCCATAATTACTGAAACGTAATTATGGTTACTATTTTAGCACACTCAATCAACATCATTAATATCAGAGGGTTATCCGGAGACAACATCATGACACCTGCCGAGAAACGAAAATTTATCCGCCTCGACGCTCTCCATCTACTGGAGTATCACGTTATCGACGAAAAGGGAGACGAATGCGAGTATGCCATGGCTCGCACCCTGGACGTCAGTATAAATGGCATCAAAATGGAGACACTCCAGGAAATTCCTCTGAATGCAACACTCATTATTACCCTCGGTATAGAGGACAATCTCATCGATATTTCCGGCACCCCTGTCCATTCAGAACTTGTTGATAACAGGTATCTCTCCGGCATTGAATTTGATAAAGTGGAAGCTCAGGATCGGGAGATCCTGCGTCGCTATGTGGATGAATTTCAAGCTCGAAAAGCTACACTTCTCAGTAAAGACGATTTCCCAGCAGACAGCTAAGAGCAGAATGTAAATATTCTGCCTATCCTCATCCTTCAATGTTGTATCATTAAGGAATTTGCCTTGCTCTGTTCTTTAGGACTACTGTGTGCGAATGAGTTTTTCTCGCAAACAAGACCGATTTAGCTGTGATTCACAACCTGGAATTCTAAACTATCTGCAAGCTACTATCTCTTTGATATACAGTGAGTTTTTCAATGTTTTGCTTGCTTTTATAACTAAAAGTGATAGATTGAGAGAGGAATTGAACAACATTTCTTATTGCGGTGATTATGAAGCACTATATCGACAGCAACGGTAACAAGTGCGTGGATAGACGCGCAGGGGGAGAACGACGGGTTAATCCCGATCGTCGCCAACCCGGTGAACGGCGCCACGATTACCGAAGCGGCACCAACGGTAAACGGCGCTCATTGCGTGTATGGCTGCGATCGTTTTCCAATTCCCGCATGGGTGTCGATCGCCGCAAGGGTGAACGGCGCCAAATTCCTGACCGGAGACAGCCCAGATACCATCATTTGCTCACGAAAGAGGAGCTCCACGACCTCCTTACCCTTTAGCACAAGCCTGCTATTCTTTTCACGACCGTTGTTCTTGAAAAGTTTGGTATTACTTTTTCAGGAATTGCGCTATTTATTCCTGTCATGTCAGTACCAAGGCATGCCAACGACCAATTGTGAATTGCAGGTGTCAAAAGGAGATCCACATGAGCTACGACGTTACCGTCTTTAAACCTTACCCATTCAAAATCGGCCAGAAAATACGTATTGAAGATACTCGGCGTGCCGGAGACTGGGAAATAGCGGCCATTGGTGAACACAAGATCACCCTGCGCTGTCCCATATCAAAGAAAGAGTTTGAATGGAATATTTTCTGTTATAATGTCGAGGAACGAAAAGACAGCCCCTGGCCACAAAAGGATTAAGCCGTTATGATCTGTTGAAACAGCTGGCTAATAATTGATTCAATGGCATTCGGTCCGATTTTAAGGATACCAAACAACGAGGTCTGATAGGTTATGAAGGTCGTATTGATAATGGCAGAAACCGTCGACGGCGTCATCAGCAGAAGTTCCAATGAATTTGTGGACTGGACAGGCAGTGAGGATAAAAAGATATTTATGCGGCTCACCAAGGAAGCGGGTGTGCTTATCATGGGTTCAAAAACCTACGATACTATCGGTAAACCGCTACCGGGCAGGAAGAATATCATTCTCACCCGCAACAAAAAGCGGATCAGTGACAATCCGAACCTTGTTTTCTGTGATGATTCACCTGAGAAAATACTTGCTGATCTCGAAACGGAGGGCTATACCATGGTCGCACTGGCCGGTGGTGCCCAAGTTAACAGTCTGTTTGCCGCTCACAACCTCATTGACGAACTCATAATAACCATTGCTCCCCGGATTTTCGGAACCGGCCTGCGCCTGTTTACCGACTCCCTTGATCTCAAACTCCAGCTTCTCTCCACCAAAATCCTGGAAGAGAATTTTCTGATGATTCACTACAAAGTGTTGAAATAGGGAGAACTGCCGACAAGGAGTCTGGTGGTGAATTGCTATTTTTTTCTCAGATCAAGGCATTTTCGGGAAATCAAGCACAGCCATATGGTTGATATTGCGAGCATTGATTTTCTGAACATAATGCTGAGATGGGAAAAAAGAGCTTTCTCCGACAGGCTCCTAGCAGGTTGTATGAAATAGACCGCCAACCGCCTTACCCTGGTCAACAAGTTTGTTGTAGAGTTGTACCGCTTTTTTGGTCTCTTCGGTGTGTATTTGGATATGATTATCTTCAAGGTAGGCCATTGTTTCCTTGGGAATCCTGAGACGTTTAAACATACCCCTGCTTAAAACAATTACTTCGCAGTCATGCTCAAGAAGTTCCCGGCAATCACCTGGCTGAATACCGGCAGAATGGCCAGTACCATGTTCACTCCAATTCCAGCTGCGGCCGCCACCTGGCCATAGCTTGAAATCCTTGCCTAAACCAATATCCTCAACCTCCATTTTTCCCCATTTGACAGAGAGTATTTTCGGGGAGGATGGATTTGCTTTTGCAGTCATTACTGTTCCTCGGTACTGATGTTGTTCAAGGTTATTTCATCTACTATAAGAAGCCTATTTTTGCTGTACAGCAATAAAAAAATCGGCTGGATGATTATGCTGTTGGCTTTGTCTCCTGTCTATTAAACAACACAATGTAATGGTTAGTTTTCTTTTTGACTTTGGCTCTCCTGTCAAATACAATATTATAACCTCTTAAATACAACTAATCCGCAAAACGAGCCTATCTAAGATTAATAGCCTACAGAGCTTGGAGCTTGGGGTCGTGGTAGTTTATGATACCTACAATCTTATATTGAGTGAATATTTATCCTAAGCGCTGGATCTTTAAGTGGA
>JASJDT010000179.1 GCA_030065655.1 Desulfocapsaceae bacterium
CAATTAATTGCGATAAATGGCTTATCCCGTCGTGACGAAAGATTGTGGATTGCCCTGGCCAATACCTCTTTTCCGGTACCGGTATCACCTTCAATGAGTACCGTAGAATCGCTCTCTGCGATCTTGGGTAAAAGTGTGAAGATCTTATTCATCAGGTGACTACGACTGACCATCTCTCCCTGCCTGTAGCAGGAGTCCATCTTTTTTCGCTTGCTTACTGCTATGGAATTATCGCGAAATGTTTCGACACCACCTAACACTTCACCCTGATCCCCGTGAAGTAATGCTGTGGAAATAGAAACCGGTATTTGTTTATTTGCTTTCGTTGTTATATAAGCGGGAATATTGATAAAAGGCTGCCCATCCCTCATCGTTTTTTGCAAAGGACAATCATCGCCACACAGGTTTGAACGAAGAACATCCCAGCACTTCCTGGCTAACGCCTCTTTCCTTGGAATGCCGGTGATCTTCTCAGCTGCCCGGTTGAACGACATGACCCGATAGCTATGATCAACCGTAAAGAGACCATCGGTTATGCTTTCCAAAATATGTGGCATCACCGGTGACTTTTCCATGGCATCCTTTTGCAGCTAGCTGCCTTTAATCACTTTGGTCTAGGTGACAGGACTCAACAGGCACTTCAATCTGTCATATAACCAAAAAACAACTTTCTCAGCGGATGAATCCAAACAACAAAACCTTCATTGCCTCCACCCCACATTGGAAATCCCAAGACTTCCTTGTTCAAGGAGACTCAATATATTAGAAGCAGGATGCATGCCACATCTTGACCTTTAAAAACAGGGGTACGTATCTAGCTGAAAACAACAGCCTTTAAACAGATTTCTGGCTTCACAGAACAATGTAGTGATAAAAAAAGTAGCAAATATGCAACCCTTTGCACCCTTGCAGGGTTGCATATTTGCTACTTTAAAATCGTAAAGATTTAGTGTCGAATGATTACAGAAGAATATTTACGGCAGTACTTGGTAGGAAAGATTTTCAGATAACCAAAGTTTTTATAAATAAGAGCTACAACGAATCGGCTTTTATCTGTGAATGTTGGGTATTACGACCGTCTTTATCAGGAAGTTTAATTCCATATTTTTTGATTTTGCGAAACAGGGTCGTCTTGTGCATCCCCAAATCTTTGGCAGCCGCCAAGCGACTAAAGCCGTTTCGTTGCAGGGCTGCAATTATAGCCTCCTCCTCGGAGACTTGCCGAACCTCGTGAATGGAGGATTTTCTCGATAGTGTGGCGGGAGCGTTGACGGCAAGATATCCCGGTAGATGTTGAACACCAATTTCGCCCTGAGAACAGAGAATAAAGGCATGTTCGACAATATTCTCAAGTTGCCTGATATTTCCAGGGTAATCATAACTAACCAACCAGCCAAGCGCTTCCGGGTCAACACCACTCACTGATTTTTCCTGGAGCCGATTAAGCTTATCGATGAAATACTCAATCAGCAGAGGTATATCCTCCTTGCGTTCACGCAGAGGAGGCAGACAGAGACGGACAATATTTATTCTGTAGAACAGGTCTTGTCGAAATTTCCCCTGCTCGATCAAAGCTTCGAGGTTTCGGTTGGTTGCTGCTAGAACACGGACGTTTACCTTTTGCTTGCGGACAGCACCCAATGGTTGGAATTCCTTCTCTTCCAGAACCCGCAGCAGTTTCACCTGAAAAGCGGAACTTGTCTCCCCCAATTCATCGAGTAGAATTGTCCCGCCTTCTGCCAAGGCAAAATATCCCTTTTTATCGCCAACTGCATCGGTGAACGCTCCTGCCTTATACCCAAAAAGCTCAGACTCAAGCAGGGTATCCGGCAGCGCCCCACAATTAATCGCCACAAAGGGCTTGTCACGACGGGGCGAAAGATCGTGGATAACTTTTGCCAACACTTCTTTACCAGTCCCGGTATCACCTTCTATGAGTACAGTGCTGCCGCTCCTGGCGATTTTAGGTAAAACGGTAAAAATCTTCTTCATCAACGGACTGCGGCTGACCATATCACCCTGTCGATAGCTGCCGTTGAGCTCACGACGGAGTTCCTCTACTACAGAATTATCACGAAACGTCTCCACACCGCCGAGCACCTTACCCATTTCGTTATAAAGCAGTGCCGTGGAGAGGGTTATCGGTACCCGCTTCCCATCTCTGTTGACGATGTGGGTGGAAACATTGGAAATGGTCAGTCCTTCTTCCATGGTTTTGCGGAGGGCGCAGTCACCTTCGCACATATCTGCACGAAACACATCCCAGCAATACTGACCTATGGCCTCGGCCCGGGGGACCCCTGTTGTCTTCTCTGCTGCTCTGTTAAAGGAAGTGATGCGCCACTCATGATCAACAGTAAAAACGCCATCGGAAATACTTTCAAGTATTGTCTCAGTTACGTCTCGTGCTGCTACCTTGTTGTTTTTCACTATTATTATCTCATTATCTGCAAACTGTGTTTTACTGACATCTATCTCGGTTTTAGATGCACAATACAACTCTTCTTACACTCCGTTGCAAAATATCGAACATTCCAGTCAACACTACAAATAGGGATGGAAGCATACATCCGATATTGGGTGTTATGTTATTTCCACCTGACCATGTATCTTCTTTACCCTGATTTATTCCAATCAGAAATACTTCTCCTGCGATAAGCATATTAACTCGTCCTGAGCCTCGGTTGTTTCCTCATCTCTTTGAAAACAGATCAATCTAATATATCTTTTCTCGACATAATATATTGATGACACCCCGAACTCATTCTAGCGCTCTCATACACCAAAACGAGTTTAAATGGTTGGATGGAGGCTGATGCTCACCCGATGAAATCAATTACGCACATACACAATCATTTTATCTGGAAGTCTACAGCATATCGATAGACCGATTATTTTACGTAACGCAAAAAACAATCATCATAATGAGAGCTCATAACGGATTTATCTCAATAACGCATGATCTACAAGCTTTTGGAAATAGCAAAACAGATTTTCATCCCTTGTTTCCTGTTTGACTCGATCCATACCTCACCATTATGATTGGTTGCAATTTCTTTCACAATGGCCAGCCCCAGACCTGAGCCCTGCTGGCTCGCTGAACTATCCTTGCGCTCAAATGGACGAAACACCCGCTCACTATCTTCCGGATTCATCCCTACGCCGTCATCCTGGACAGAAATGATATGATAACTTGTGCTATCCTGATACCCGAACCATATTCGACTGAGCTGAGGTCCCCCATATTTCAAAGCATTTTCAATTAAATTCCGAAACACCCGGATCATTGAAAACTTATCCATACGGATTACGGGATTACCACCAAATTCATGCCATTCAATAGAGCGGTACTGCAACTGTGCGGCAAACTCTTTCCTGCTTGCCCAGATTACATCCTTGAGTGGCACATCTTCAAAATTCTTTTTGGTTTCCTTTGACGAGATGTAGGCATTTATCTTTTCCACCAAATCAACAATCTGATCGGAAGAATCGACAATACGATCACAATACATGCGGCGCTGCTCATCGGTAAGTTCCGCCAATCTCTCGCTGAAACGTTCCACCAGACCTCGGATTGCCAAAGCTGGATTCCTCAGGTCGTGGGCCACAGAGTAGGCAAATAATTTGGTTTCCTCGGTATTTTTGACGAGTGATTCCTCGAGCTCCTTTCTTGAAGTAATATCGGTATGCGTCCCAAAAATGCGTAAGGGTGAACCATCTTCCTTATATTCAATGATTTTTCCCCTGGCGTATATCCACTGCCACTTACCGGCACTGTTTTTTAACCTGAACTCTGCACTGTAATATGATGCTTTGCCACTGAGATGATCTCTGAGTGCCTGAAGTGTTTTCTCTTTATCCTCCGGATGCAAAAGCCTCTCCCATACAATCCTGCCGGTGTGTAGATCTTCCTGAGTATAACCTAAAACCCTTGCCCAATTGTCGCCGTAATATACTACTCCGGTCTGGGCGTTCCGATCCCAGACACCGTCTGAAATTGCATCCATTGCTTGACGAAATCGCTCTTCAGTTTCACTGCCAACCCTCTTTACCAGCTCAAGATCATTAACATCTATCACATGAGCACAATAAAGAACATCATCGGCAAACGAATTGATGTGAGCTTTAATCTCCACTGGTTGGTTTCTCCCGCTGGAATGACAATGAACAGTCTCTACCGAAAGTTTTCCGCTGCTTTTAACCTTCTCCCAATGGTCAATCCAGTTGTTTGCTATGACGCCTCGATCCAGCTGGCGAATATTCATAGTCAGTAAATTGGCTTTCTCGTAACCAAAATGAGCAATAGCCTCGTCGTTGGCATAAAGGCAATTACCTTGTTTATCAAGCAGGAAAACGGCAATACCGGCGTTATCCAATAAATGCCTAGCCTTGTCAATTTCACTGGAGAGCCGGGCACTTAATCCATGCTTGTGTTTCTTTTCCATGCCATTCTCCACATCACCATGGGTTGGAAGTCATGGGTTTATTATACAACTCTCTGTATAAGAAAATTATCTCCTTGCTTACCTTCATGTTATCAGATTTTTACGAGGAGAAGAAAATCAATTCTTCAAAAATAGTTTTGATAGATCAACTCCCGTTCCATCTTTTAGATTAACGGCTATTACAAAGGATGCAAAGTCATCATATTAGTAATCTGCGCATTTAATCTTAAGACTTGAGAATCTGTTATTCACTAAAACATACAAAAAAACTAATTAAAATTGCATATGCACGTTACAGCAGTCTGCTTTAGTGAAGAAAAATTTTAAAGATGAATATCATTCTCATTATCTTGGATAATCTTATACTATGTTATTCTTAAGAAGAATAAGGCCGGATAAAATTTTATTTTTTAAATATATTCTATATATTTGTTTTATTTTTTATGGTCCGAAAAGCACTCTTCAATATCTTAGTAGAAAAGCTACATTAGTGAAAAAAATTGTCCTTTTCCCTTGCATTTCTTGTCAAGATCGGATATTTACAAAGTAGGAGTAAGCGTTACACAGAGTAGGAATACCACGCTGTAGTAACGTGCATATGCAGTTAATACTACATTGTAGGAGCGCAAAACAATTAATTTTACTATTTTTTAGTTTTGTGCATATGCGTTTTATACTACAGCGTGGTAATAAGAAGCTAAGAATTTTTTTACATTTGTTTTGTGCATATGATATATATACCACAAAGTAGGAGTGCGCCTCATCCAACAACTTATCCACCGCCGGCTGGGAGTAGGCAATGCGGTGGCAACCTGGATTACATTATGGAGGGTAGAACAATGTTAGAAAAACAAGAAGCCTTAAATGAATTCAAGAAGATGTGGAACTGGCTGTACAAGCACCCAGCTCATGACAAGAGGTACTATGTGAAACACGTTGCCAAGGCAGATCCTCCCTGGAAAAACGACTGCCCGCTCTGTAACGTTTCTGAGGTTGAGTGCAGTGAATGCCTCAAACTGTGGGACAAAGGGAACGGCAACCTTTGTGATGACCCAGAGTCACCGCTTAACAAATGGCGGGGAACCCATTTAAATGACCCTAATTTCAGAATGTGGTATGCAGGTCAAATCGCTGATATAGCGAGTAAAGTTAAGCAGCAATAAGAGGAAATTATCGGCTTTGAAAACAGCTTTTACGTTCCTTTTATCCTGTTTTCCTCCGAACACATTTCTGATCTTTCCGGTCTTATTTAACGGAGGACTGAACAATGATTACTAACGAAGCATTAACGGAATTCAAAAAAATGTGGACTTGGCTGTACAAACATCCTGCCCATGATCAGCAATACTACATCAAGCATGTCATCAAAGTTGACAGTGAATTGCAGAAAGATTGTCCACTCTGTGAGCAGCTTGAGGGTAATTGTACAGAGTGTCTGCAAATCTACGACGATGGCAATGGGACGCTTTGCGAAGATCCGCAATCGCCAGTAAGCAAATGGCGCAATACCCACTTGGCTGACCCCGACTATAGGATGTGGTACGCCAGTAAAGTTGTAGGTATTGCCGATAAAGCGCTGAAATAATGGCAAGGAGTAGCAACTATTTGGAAAGAATTTAATGCGTGGATAAACATTAATATAGCGAAGCAACTTTCTATTAGCTGAGATCAAACAAGGAGAAATTGCTCCTTTGCCCTTGCAATTTTGCTTCGCTTCATATAATCATGCTGATGGATTTTTATATGCATATGCAAATAATACCACAGTGTAGTGCTTTAGTATGGCTCTTTAATAACGTTGTGGCCATTTATTGCATACGAACAAAACTAAAAGAGCAACATTTTCACAATTTCTATCAAGGAGAGCTACTTGAGATGGTCTCAAATAGTCACACCCTTTTTCTCAATCCACCTCATGGTACAGAAGGGAGAATGTTTTGAAGAACTATAGTATGAGCCCAAATCTATACAGCGAGATAGAGAAGTTGGGCGCTAAAGACATGGAGACCTGCATGCAATGCGGTAACTGCGCAGCCGCATGCCCTCTGTCGCAGGATGAAAACACCTTTCCCCGAAAAATCTACCGTTATCTTCAGCTTGGTCTCAAAGACAAGGTATTGGAGTCACCAGAACCCTGGCTCTGTTATTATTGCGGTGATTGTAACACCGACTGTCCCAGAGGCGCTGAACCTGCAGAAACAATGATGGCCACTCGGCGTTGGCTCACCACTCAATATGACTGGACGGGTTTAGCGAGAGTTTTTTATGCCTCTCCTAAAATGGCGGTTGCTGCAGTTTCAGCCATTTCACTTTTCGTGATGGCTCTTTTCCTTATACTGCATGGTCCAGTTATCACTGAATATGTCGCTTTGAACACCTTCGCCCCGGCACATTACGTCCACATCGGCGATGAGATCATGATCCTGATCGTCTTTTTTCTGCTGGGTACAAATGCGATCAATATGTATTTGAAGATCATGCAGGGAACCAAGGTGCCATTGAGACTCTACTTCACCCAGGCCCCTGTATTCATCATCAATTACTTCACCCAGAAAAAGTGGCGTAAATGTGGTACCGGCCCATCAAGTGCCTGGTTCAGACACTTCTTCCTCTTTTCCGGCTGGGTTGCCATGGAAGTGCTGGTGATGATTTTCCTCACCTCCTTCCAGACCGATATCGTCCATCCATTCTGGCATCCCACCCGCATCGTTGGCTACTATGCCACTGTGGCGCTGATTGTTGGTTCTGCCAGTATGCTCTATGGCAGATTGTTTAAAAAGGATGAGAACCTGCATAGATATTCAGATTTCATGGATGTCTTCTTCCTCGTACTGATCTTTATAATCGCCGTATCTGGAATTATGGTGCACTTTGCAAGATTAGGCGGGTTGCCGTTGACCACCTACACCATCTATGTCATCCATGTAGGCATCTGTGTTGGCATGCTGATGATTATGTTGCCCTTCGGCAAACTTTCACACCTGATGTATCGTCCACTGGCTATTTTTCTCACCTCGATTAAGCAGCAGGCCCAACAGGAATCACAAACCAATCCCGAAGACATCAAGGAAGAGGTTGGCAAAACCTTCTCAGCCTGCATGCAATGCGGCACCTGTAGCGGTGTCTGTCCTTCGGTACAGATCCGCAACTACAGCCCGCGCCTGGTTCTGAGAAATATTGCCCTTGAGCGGGCAACCGACGTCAATGTTGATGAGGCTGCCTGGAGTTGCGTTACCTGTAACAACTGCGTTGAGCACTGTCCACGCGGCACCGAGTTGCTCCATATGGTAAAAAATATTCGGGAAAACAGCGTTGAAGCAGGAAATTTACCAAAACAGCTCAAGGCACCTCTGGCAAACCTTAAGAAAGAAGGAACTCCTTGGGCCGGCAAGCAAAAAGATCGCCCAGCCTGGGCCAAGGATCCTGTTTTGCCTCAGTACAGCGAGGACAAGGAATACTGCCTGTTCACCTGTTGTACCACCGCCTACGATTCCTCTGCCAACCAGGGAAGCAAAAATGGTGGACTGGCACTGCTCAAGCTCCTTGAAATAGGAGATGTTTCCTACGGTTCTCTAGGTAGCGGCGAATCATGCTGCGGTGACCAGGCTGAAAAAATCGGTGACAAAAAGCTTGCTGAAAGCCTCACTGAGTCAAACACAGAACTGTTCTCCAGCAATAATGTCGGCAAAATCCTGACATCCTCGCCACACTGCCTGAATTCTTTCAAAAAGAACTATCCTGAGCTCGACGAGGATGTTGAGATCACCCACTACACTGAACTGTTGGACAATCTCATTGGCAGTGGCGCTTTAACCCCGCTCAGTGGGCTCGACAGCAAAGTCACCTATCACGATCCATGTTATCTGGGCAGACATAACAAAGTCTACGATGCTCCTCGCAATATATTGAGGAGTATTCCCGGACTGGATCTCATAGAAATGCAAAATAACAAACAGCGCAGCCAGTGTTGTGGTGGAGGCGGCGGAGGCGCCTGGCAGATTCTGCCCATGGACGAAGACCACAGTGTCCAGAGAGTCCGGGAGGCCCTGGATACTGGCGCAGAAATCATTGCGACTGCCTGCCCCTACTGTATTCGCATGCTCAATGAGGCGATAACCAAACTGAGCGTTGAAGACAAAATTCAGGTCCGTGATGTGGCAGAGCTTCTTCTCCAATCAGTAGAAGCATCGTATATAGCTGACCACACCCAAAGCACTCATCAGGAGGAGTATCATGTCTGAACGTATTGGATTTTTCATCTGCCACTGCGGTATCAATATCGCCTTTAAGGTGAGAGTGAAGGAGGTGGCCGAATATGCCGCCACATTCCCAGGTGTCGTGGTGTCCAAAGATTATCTGTTCATGTGTTCCGACCCCGGCCAGGAGCTCATCGAAAAAGAGATCAAGGAAAATGATCTTACCAGGATTGTCGTTGCTGCCTGTTCACCAAGGATGCATGAAAAAACCTTCCGGGCAGCCTGCGAACGC
>JASJDT010000180.1 GCA_030065655.1 Desulfocapsaceae bacterium
TTAGTGCCTTAAAAATTCATTTCTGTCATAAAAAACAAGAAAACGGAACGTATTTACAACTGCCAAGTTGGGAAAAGGTTCAAGGCACTTATCCCGCTTATGGGGTCCGTACCCTACTCTTTTAAATGCTATGTTAATCACGAGAAAACGGCAACAATTGTAACTCTGACTCTACTTTCTGAGATACACATCCTCTTTCTGAGCTAGAGAATCGTGCGGTATGATGTCCAGGCAATCTCATCCTCCCAGATGGAAACCTTGAGCGCATCCAGGTTAAAATCAGCAAAGCGTTCAGTAAATAGACCGTGCATAATAGTGGCCAGTCGCTCTATACTGGGATTCAGACCGGAAAAGGCAGGAAGCGCATTGAGTGTGCGACCGGCAAACGATTCCACAACTTCGTCCAAGTGACGTTCTACCTCCACGATATCGACCAGAAAACCGTGCTGGTCAAGCTGACTTTTTTCCAAAATGATCTCGAGTCGATATTTGTGAGAATGCTCGACGTTTTCCTCTCCCCAATCGCCTCCGATCAAATAGTGATTTGCAGTAAATTCACGCCTGACGCCAAGATTATACATCTTCACCTCTCATACTCCCTATTCTTTACTCCTATTGGTAATCAAGAACTACCTGTATGGTCTCGCCCGGATTACGATCTATAAGTGAATAGGCCTGCAACGCTTCAGCCAAGGTAAAGCGATGGGTAATGAAATTCTGGGGAGAAGTTAGGCGCAGCATTTCCCAGGCCGTCTGCAGTCGCCTGTTTTTCTGCCATCGTCCGGAAAGCTCAGGTGCCAGAGTGCTCACCTGAGAGCTGATCAGCGAAATGCGACCCCGATGAAAAAAAGAGCCCAAATCCAGTTCACTCCGTTTCGTACCATACCAGGAGCCAACCACCACCCTGCCGCTAAAGCGAACAAGAGCCAAAGCACCATTTAAACTTTCCGGACTGCCTGTGAGCTCATAAACCAGGTCCGCCTCTCCACCATTCCCGGCAACAGCCCCCAGTCGTTCATACGTATCGGGCTCACCCGGATCGAAACAGTTCTGTACACCTAACCGTGTAGACGCCTCACGCCGTAATGGATATTTATCAAAGGTTGCCAGCGAGGCCAGAGGAAACCGGCATAGCAGAGCCGTCGTCAGCAGGCCGATAATACCCTGGCCAAGTACTATGACATTTTCACCGATGAGCGGCCTGCCATCGAGCAGCAAATTGACCGCGGTCTCCATGTTTGCCAAAAACAACGCCGTCTCATTTTCAATATCATCGGGAATGGGAACGAGATTGTGCGGCGAAATATTGAAATGGCTCTCATGGGGCTGAAAAGCAAAAACCCGCCGATCAAGCCAGTCATTTGCCACTCCGCTGCCCAACTCCACCACCTCACCCACCACGCAATAGCCATAGGCCAGAGGATAGGAAAACGGGCCTGCAAGGGCTTTGATGGTACTGTCCGTTGCTGCTCCATCAGGCCACTGTCCTCGAAAGATAAGCATTTCCGTTCCCGGACTTATGGCTGACAATCTGGTTTTCACCAGGACCTGGTTTTCTCCAGGCTTCTTAATTGGAGCGCTTTTCACTTCCACTCTTCCGGGTTCAACAAATTCAAGGCATCTCCGGTTCATGTCTTGTGCCATCGCGGTTGAGCCCAGAGCACAATGTCCGGACCACAGAAATGATAGGAGACATGACCAAGTATAGGATAGTTGCCACCTACGGCCAGTGAACGTCCCAGCACTGACAACCCACCCACAAGACGGGGAGAGATAGTTATGATAAGTTGATCGACCAGACGTGATTCAAGAAAACTGGTGATGACCTGGCTGCCACCCTCAACCATGACACTGCGTATCCCCCGTTGTCCCAATTGGTCGAGCAAGTGGGGAAGATCGACCTTACCTCTTGGGTCAGGCCGGCAGCGAATGACCTCGCCGCCCATATTTTCAATCTCAGTTATTCGTTCATAGCCATTCCTGGTAGTACCGGCCAGCAAACAGCGATGCTCGTCACGTTGAAAAATCCGGGCTCTGGCAGGGATACGCAAATTGCTGTCTAAAACAATGGGCCGGGGATTTTCTCCTTCGACAAGCCTGACCGTCAACTGGGGATCGTCGATGAGCAGGGTGTTGATGCCGATGAGGATGGTGTCGCAGCTGGCCCGAAGACGATGGGTCAACACCATGGAATCGCGGCTGCTCAGCTGTAATTGTTCCCTATTCCGGGTAGCAATACTGCCATCAATGCTTTGAGCGTAGGTAACGGTCACCAAGGGCCGTTGGTGATGCTCTAAGAATGTTTCAGCACGTTGCGGTAGATTATCGAACCACTTCTCTTGGTATTCTGAACACTCCGAATGTCCAGAAACGGATTTTCTCACTTGACCGCTGAGCTGTGTATTGAGGTGGTGATCCTCTCCCATATTCCTCCATGCGGGGATTGAGACTGAGTTTCTCCTCCGGAGCCGGAACTATGGCTACCTATATTCAGCCTGCTTATTTGTCAGGATAACCCTTTTGTTGATTATTTCAACGGTTTAACAATGAAAATACTTATCTTTTCCGGGCAAGTCAAATAATTCAATAAGGTAAAAACAATCGCTTCGCTGAGCATGTCAGGACAATGTCAACGAATCAGGAAACTCGAAATTTCGGTGTTCGTGATTTTTGCGAAACCGACAAATATTTCAAGGTAATTCCGAGGCCAACCAAGCTGAAGACAAGATCGCGAAATCGAATGATCAGGCAAAGACCAATGCCAAAGGTACCACCTAATCCTAAAACCGTGGTGACATGGGGCAAGGCCAGTTCCAGCACTCCTATCCCTGCCGGTAATGGTGTATAGTAGGCCAGCCTGGCCACCACTACGACAGCGCACAGTTGCACAAAAGAAAGTTCAACTCCCAGAAACGCAGCCATTATCCAGAACTCTGCAAAAATTGCCAGCCAGTGGGTGATGGAAATAGCATTGACTGTCAAGAGGTTGCCTGGGCGATCACGAAAAAGCGATTCTGCTAGTTTTTCGCTTTGCTCGATACCTATGAGAACAGATCCTCTTTGTGAGGATCTCCATCTGAAGAGTCGCCAGCCAATTCGCTGCGCCAGGGTAATAAGGTGAGAGAGTGGCATTCTGCCGGAAAAAAACGCGATAAGCACCCAGCCAATCAGTGTCAGAACGGCCATGATCAACAAAATGTCGTGCCACCCACCAAAAACTACAACATTATTGCTCAGCAAAAAGAAAAGGCAGAGAGCCAATATCACTATACTTGCCAGAGTTTCAAGGAGGCGATCGAGAATGACGGAGGTCGTCGCCGTGGAGATGGTCAGACCATGATGTTGACGAAGAAAATAGACCAAAAGCGGTTCTCCGCCAAAATGCGGACCGGGGGTGAGATAGCTTGCGGCATTACTGCTGCACTTATACAGTGAGGCGACAACAAGACTAACCGGCGCCTTGAATAGCCGCAGAATGAGCCACCACCTAGCCGTCATCAAGGGAAGCATGAGCAGATTAAGCAGGCCAATGGCCAAAACTGCCTCACCCCCAAGTCCACTGACAAGCTGTCTCACCTCTGACCAGGGTGCGTCTCTGAGAGCAAAATAAGCAAGCAGGATTGCCAATAGACCGGCGAGCCAACGCCAACCCTTACGAATCATCATCAACCAGAAAGACTGGCGACAGAACATATCTGACAATGATCGCTGCTCTTCGTTCATCTTTCCTCCATATTTTCCTCTTTATCGCCTCCTCATCGACGATAGAGGATATCGTCCTCGGGAGACCAGAGGGACATGGGACCGCTGCCAATAACGACGAGAACGGCGGCACCGCTAAATAGCAATATTGGTAGGACATCGATGCCAAAAGGTGACTGATTGTAGGCAAGCACCAAGACCAGCAAAAGAGCTGAGCAGCGGCCCACGCATCCCACCACAATCAGGAAATAGCAGACGCTGGAAGCCGTCAACCAGACCAGACCAATATTCGCTACATCGTAAGCCATAATCAGCATAACGCCACAAAAGGCGATTACTAACCGAACAAGCAGTGAAACAATCCGTTTAACACCTCTTCCCCAGACGAGATCCAGACGAGACTTCTGGTTATCATCCGTTGCCAGCCGACAGGAAACCACCAGCCAATCTCGTAAAAATCCGACTAGAAGTGGAATCATAAAGATAACAGCTGCGGTGTGGGTATACAGAGGAGCAAAGACAGGCATGAACACCAAAGCCACGAGCCCCATCTGGCAACCAGCAATAATTCGACCATAGGGTCTCTGCCGAAGAATGGTAATAGGTATTCCATGACGATTGCGCCACCACATGCCAAATTTGAAGAAATAGTAGGCCAGACCGACGAGCAAATAGATTTCCGGCAGGCGACCAAGGTAGATAGCAATAAGTGAGGCAGCCAACAGGCCAACAGCGTCGGTTTCCATGTCAAGCTCTTTACCCAGTTCGGTAACCTGCTGCTGTCTTCTGGCGGCATAACCGTCGAGCAGATCCGCCAGAGAAATTACAAGATAGAGAGACCCTCCCAGCCAACCCAGCAGGTTGCTTTGCCCAGGATTGTTATGGACTGCCAGGGGCAACAGGGTAGCAAGACCAATGACAGCAACCGTTCGCGCCAGGGTGATATAGTTTCCTGCTCCCAGATTCGGCAGAACATTACCGGGTTCATCTGGCCGATGATTTTTGGATAGATTAACGGAAAGAATATGCTGCATATACCAAGCTATGGCCAGGCTGGGAAGCAGAGCAAGTAAATCAACAAATTTACCTCCATAAATCAGGAAGATCGGCACTGATAGCAATAGCCAGATGGCAAAGAACAGACAAGCTGTCAAACGGGCCTGCCTTCGCAAAGACTCTGGCATTCTCTGCTGCACGTCTTCGTTGATTTTTAATCCTTGTTGATACTCATTTGTGGAACTGAGCGATGTATTCATTGCCGCAATGTGGTTTTCAGAGTCTTCAATGTCTCCTGTTCCATACCCCCTTTAGTGAGCAGGTAATCCTCAACCGTTCCGTACTTCTTCTGCAGATATTCGAACAAGTCAATGAGTGGCTCAAGCGGTGCCTGCAAGTAAGGGGCAGCCTGTTCCGACGAGACTCCCAGCTCTGCAAATTTGGCGTATATCGGCTTCAGCCTCTCGGCGTTATTGGCGTTTGAAAGAAGATGCTCGGCAATAATTTTATCCCTGCCCACCCCCAGCAACTTAAGTAGGAGTGCTGCACATATGCCAGTGCGATCCTTACCGCCGGTGCAGTGAAAAACCAAGGGCAGATTGTCTTTTGAGACGGCCATTGTATAGATTCTACCCCAGATCGGGCCAAAATCGTCGAGATAGCTGCGATAGAGCTGCGTGACAAAATCCATGGACAACCAACTCAGATCGCCATCTTGCAGACGTTTTAGAGCAGTTGCCGGGTCAAAGATCTTCGCCTCCACCGGTAATGAATGAAATTGAATGGTCCCCCCGATCGGCAGCCGATCAGGCGATCTCTCCTGTTCCCCGCGGCTTCGTAAATCGCAGACAGTTTTAAAACGACGTTCCATCAAGAGCCGATGGTCAAGATCGGTGAGACGGGAGAGATGATCGGAACGATATATAAGTCCTTTCTTCACCTCGCCTGAATCCGTAGACTTAATGCCGCCAATGTCACGAAAATTTACCGCGCCGGCAAGAGGCAGTCGACGCTCATCGATATTTACGGAAGATATTTTGGTCATATTTACACTATTAAGATAGTTATTCGCTCCAGGCAGCCGTTTTATCAACTAGCCACCTCTGAAAATTATAAGGTCCACACTGCGCCTTTTCAGGGTATGCTTCTGTGGCTGCCTAATTTTGCCAGTCCTGTCCAATAGTATAAGGGTGAATTTTCGACATGCATGAAATCGAATAATATCACCAGAAAAATGATGGAAATTGCGGAGAGGAGAAGATAAGTTGGGAAATGACAATTATAGTCAAGAAAAATTCTAATTTCTAAGGGAGGTCTCTGTGAGCGATCTTTACCAAACCTTTTTTCATGATAGACATATAGCCCTGAAGGCAACTATGGTGGATTTCGGTGGCTGGGATATGCCGGTGCAATACTCCCAGGGAGTTATTCAGGAACATTTGTACACCAGAAAAAACGCCGGCCTTTTTGATGTATCGCACATGGGCCGTTTTGTCATCAAGGGTTCCAACGCTCTCGGTTTTCTCCAGTTTGTGCTGACCAACAATGCTGCAGCGCTGGAAGTGGGTGAAAGCCAATACACCATCATTCCCGACGAAAATGGCTATGCCGTGGACGACGCCTATCTCTACCGATTTTATGAGGATGAGTATCTGCTTGTAGTAAACGCCTCTAACCGCGAAAAAGACTGGCAGCACTTTCAGGAGCAAGCAAGCAAATTCAGTGATCTTGTTCTTGCCGACATGACCTTTGAAATAGGTATGCTGAGCCTGCAGGGCCCAGAATCCAAGAGCATCCTGGCCGACCTGCTCACCTTGGGGGAGCTGCCTGCACCACAGCGCAACAGTTTGAGCAGGGTAGAACTCAAAAGTAGAGAAGTGCTGTTAGCCCGTACCGGCTATACAGGTGACCCCATCGGATTTGAGCTGTTCATGGACAAGGCTGACAGCGTAGAAGTCTGGGATATGCTCATCGACAAAGGCGCACAGCCAATTGGCCTCGGCGCCCGGGACACGCTTCGTCTCGAAGCCTGCCTGCCCCTTTACGGCCACGAATTTGGTACGGATCCGGAGAACAAGCCCATTCCCATTTTTGCCTGCCCTCTGGCCAAATTTGCGGTCAGCTTCTCTCCTAAAAAAGGTGAATTTATAGGTGAACGCGCATTAAGGAAACAGTTCACCGTCTATCAGAATATTGTCGATTTCAACTATGCGGATTTAAATGCTTTGCCTCGCATTATCCTGCCATTGGCTATACAGGACAAGGGAGTGGCTCGTGCCGGCGACAGTATCTACAAAGGAGATCGGCACATAGGTTTTATCACCAGCGGCACCATGGTGCCCTGCTGGGAAGTCGAGGGCCAGGGCATTGCTTCAAAATTCAGTGAGAGCAATATTAACAGAGCCATCTGTCTAGGCCTCATCGATGCGGATATCTGTCAGGGAGATGAGGTAACCGTGAAGGTACGTAAACGGGAACTCAAGGGGCTTATTGTTCCTTATCATATGCGCACCGAGGCCCCTCCCTATGCCCGCCCTGTCACCTGGGCTCAACTTGGATTACCTGATAAGCAACAGGCTGAGGATCAGCAAGCCAGGCAGAAGCTGATGACGCTTATCACCAAGACCGTCGATAATACCCGCTGGCGGCAGCAGCAATGCATCAATCTGATCCCTTCTGAGCAGAGCGCTTCCACAATCGTCAAGCTGCTCTCCATAGCCGACCCGGTACACCGCTATGCCGAACACAAGAAGGTCAAGGCTTTCTGTGAAGAGGAGGTCTTTTACTATCAGGGTACTGAGTTCATCCAGGAGGTCGAGGAACTTCTGGCTGGCCAGATGCGGCTCTTTCTCGGCTGCTCGGCCGTTGAAACCAGGGTAATCTCAGGCCAAATGGCCAACACCGCGGTATTCAGTGGCTTGGTTGATTATCTCAACCGGGCCGATCGCAAACAGGAGCAGCGGCGGATCAGGAAGATACTCAACAACCAAATTCTCAACGGCGGTCACCTGAGCGCCCAACCCATGGGAGCACTGCGCGATTTTGTAGCCAGAGATCCAAAAACCGACAAACCTGCCGTCGTCAATTTTCCGGTGCACCCGGACAACCCCTATAAGATTGATGTGGAGAAGACCAAAACTCTGGTGGAGCAACACCGGCCGGAGCTGATAATATTTGGCAAAAGCATGACCATCTATCCCGAACCGGTAGCGCCGATTAGGGCAATGCTAGATGATTCTGGCATTGAGAGCGTATTGATGTATGACATGGCCCATGTTCTAGGTCTGGCCGGCCCGTATTTCCAGAAGCCCTTTGAGGAAGGCGCCGATCTGGTTACCGGTTCCACCCATAAAACCTTTTTCGGTACCCAACGAGGTATCGTCGCCGGCAATTACCGCGAAGACGATCTTCGCTATCCGTTCTGGGAAGCCATTGAGAGAAGAACCTTCCCGGGCAGCGTCAGCAATCATCACTTGGGCACCCTTCTTGGTCTCCTAGCTGCGGCCTTTGAGATGAATCATTTCAAGGAAAGCTACCAGCAACAGGTGATTCGTAACGCCAAAGTATTCGCCAGGGCCCTGCATGATGCAGGCCTCAAGGTCGCCGGTGAAGCCGAGCATGATTTCACTCACACCCATCAGGTGATCGTTCAGGTTGGCTACGCCAAAGGTCCGGAGATGGCTACGCTGCTTGAGGAAAACAATATAATCCTCAATTATCAGGCCACCCCGGAGGAGGAAGGCTTTACCGCTTCCGGCGCCCTGCGGATGGGAGTCAGCGAGATGACCAGATTCGGCATGACCGAGCCGGATTTTCAAGAGCTGGCTCAGTTGATGGCTGATGTCATTCTTGACGGGAAGCTCGTCAAAGAAGCTGTCACGAGGCTGCGTAGCAGATTTCTCGATATGCAATTTTGTTTTCAGCCAGAAGAGTTTGATGGGTTGTTGGCTGAGCTTTCTAAACTACTGTAACCCTAAAACAGGAGAGGATTTCACTTTTTCAATAATGCCAGGAGCTCTTTTTTTTCTGGCGTGAGCGAGGCTTCCGAAGAGAGAATAGCATCCCCGAGGCTTTGTCTGTATTCCTCATTTATGACAGGAGGGGTGGTGCGGAGAAATTGCCTGAGCAAATTCTTCACTTTGTTGATACTTTCACCATATCTATTCAAAACATCCTTGACCGTCACATGTTCCCGGGAATCATCTAGCCAACAATCATAATCAGTGATAATGGAGATTGCGCTGTAGCACATCTGGGCCTCCCGGGCGAGGAAAACTTCCGGTACATTGGTCATCCCCACCAGATCACAGCCCCCGCAGTCCCGCAAAAACATGCTTTCCGCCCTGGTCCCCAATCTCGGCCCATCCACGCA
>JASJDT010000181.1 GCA_030065655.1 Desulfocapsaceae bacterium
TCGATATCTTTATCAGGCTAGCCTTTCCTGTTAATACCAGTAACTATGTATAATGGATCACTGGTCTGTACTTTAAAAAAATGAGGATCATTGTAAGGTCTGGGCCAATTTCGATAACTGAAGGTTCTGATATCAGTATAATACTCAGACACATGCTTCATCACATAGCCTAATCGCTCAAAGTCATGAAGCATCTGCCAGATTTTGGTCACCTTTTCGGGAAACCATCGATTTGAAAAACTGATGAGCAATACTCCGTTTTCTTTGAGAACACGGGCACATTCAGCGAGCACAATCGAGGGGTAAAGAAGGTATTCAAAAGAAAGGTGACAACAAACCGCATCGTACGATGATTCATGATAGGGCAGTTGCGGCTGAAGATTTAAATCATGAACAAGATAATCGGTCAAACTGGGGTTGGCTTGTAATTCCGCTTCGTTCATTCCCAGACCGGTCAATTTACGGCAGGGTGGCAGATGCGATTGGACACTGCTCATCAGGTCAAGGACACGCATTTCTTTGGCTATGATTGATGAACAAAACTGATAGAGATGTTCTCTTGCCTGGGCATCAACATGATCGACCAAACGTGGCTGCTTGTAAAAATAAGTGTCATCACTCTGCGATAGCCTTTCCATGGCACCGCTTTCTGCAAAATCGATCTCACCCTCTTCAGGAAAAAGCTGCATACCCGGACCATTTTCACTTGCCTCACTAATCCAATCGCTGCAACGCTCTCCCCGCTCCTTTCTGCCAGGCGACATTTCGACTATCTGCAAGTAGATGCGCAAATCACGGCCAGCCAAAGGATGATTTAAGTCGGCTGTTATCCATTCATCGTTTACGTCCACAAGCCGCATTGGCTCAGTTGTCTGAGGAAACACCCCGGCTACATTCGTGAGATATCCCTTTGGATACCAGCGTCCCTGGCGAGGTTCAGGCCGTGGGACCAGACCTTTCGGTGGTGCCCAGTTTCTGTGCATCAAATGTTTGCGCAAGGTAGGATCGTAAGGACAAAGCTGATATTCATCTTCCAGAAGAAATTTCTCCCCAACTTCACGGCCAATCAAGATGTCCAGCTGATTTTGGGTGAAAACATCGCGCCATAAATTAACTCCAGGGCAGTAAAAATTATCAATATGAGCAGAATTCTCTGTTGCATATTCGATGGAGAGTAAACAATTGCCGGTAAAATCCCGTTGTACTGTCACCATTCTATCTCCTTTGGGGCAACCAAAATCTTTCTCACGCTATAACGGATATTATATAGCCGTTTTTCTATTGCATTATGGAAAAAAGTGATGATATAAAGTGGACTCTTGAAAAAGTAATCACCCCACAGTGAATAGCAGGACAGCAAATAAACTCCATCATTTTTACCCTTACTTTCATCTGCTAATGAGAGGTGATTCGACAATCATTTTCAACACGATTCTGATTATTAGAATAAAAACCATCTAATTTTTTTCATTCAACCCAGGAGAATGTAAATGCGCCGTAGATTTTCTATCATATTGGCAATCTTTTTTATCGTTACAACCAGCCAAGCTGCCATAGCTGACGAGGCTAAGGATGAAGCCATCAAAGGACTTCTCGAGGCGATGAATACCATTGACAGCATGGGACTTTCGCTTGATACCATGAAAGAAAAAATCAAAATGAACTCCCCCTATCTTTTAGAGGAAATTAAGATCATCATGGCCAGAGAAATAGATGATGAATCGGTCCAGGAGGCTGCGAAATTATATAGTCAAGATGATTACGGCGCCGCCAGGCTTTACGAACTCTTCCGCTATAAGCTGAATCTTGACCGGATCGTCAAGGAAGTAATGGTTCCCGTCTATAGAAAGCACTACACCACCGATGAGATTGAACAACTCACCGATTTTTATCAGTCCGATATCGGCCAAAAGACCCTGCAACTCAATGCTGAAATCAGTCGATCTATTTCCGCCAGAACCAGAGATATAAGCCAGCTAGCCCTCAATCAAGCTAAGGAAGAGCTCGCCTATGAACTGCAGAAGAAGCTGGCAGAATAAGCAACTGATTCGGAGAAAACGTATAGCCATATTTTTTCGAACGCCCTAAATTCCTCTCAGCTATGTAGAAAAAACGAAAAGGCTCTGGCCTTTTGTATCACTGCTGCTGTCAGGAGGTTGTTTAGGCTATCCTGACGATATCTCCCCGGTGTGAGGTTTCGCGGTGAACAGATATCTCGGTACCTGCTACGAAATTGCCCGCCTTGATCAAAGCGTTGAGCGTGGCCTGCAGCAAGTGACGGCCACTTATAATTAGGCGATGATGGAGGTTTGCTAGTTATTAACTGGGGATGTTACACGCAAGAAGAGCAATGTCGGTAGGCAGAGGAAAGAGCATACTTTATTTGAAGTACTGACGAGGTATATCTGAAGGTCTTCTTTTTCGGTCCATTCTATGCATCTTACGTCGTATTTGAACTCAATCGGATGGACTTCTATATGCCGCAAGGTTACCAGCTCAGATCGCTCCTATCTATGGTTTTTATCGAGGACCCGAGAGGTTGATAACATAATCTTCCTGAGATTTAAAGAAAGAGTCAAGGATTTGGGTTTTGCTATCGAAAAGCTAATTTATATGCAACTCGATTGATCATTTCTGATTTGCGCCCCTTCCCGTGGTATTCATTCAGGAATCACCATTCATCTTTACCTATACTGGCTTATTCCGGTCTTCATAGAGCTTTCTCCAGTTTTTCCGCCTTGTGCGGTCAATCAAGCCGAAAAATTATCGAAAAACCATGTAAGGCTTACAAGTACGTCAAATTACGTTTATTGAGCTTATCAGTAGTGTCCTTTTTACCAAACTGAATCTTGACAATTATTTACGAGTCAGTCGGCAAAGTAGCAGCGAAATCATCTTCATCTTTTTCCACCTGCTCACTCCGGTTTTTAAACCGCTCTGCTGCTTTAATGCTGGGCAGCAGAGTCGGATCAAGTGCATTCATTTCCTGCTCGACGCGCTGAATATTTCCCTTTACCTTCTCGGTGATGCCGACGTTGGGGTATTTCTCAAGTATTTCGATAAGCAGCTTCCTCGATTCGGTGAGCAGCTTCTTCTGCATCTCCATATCCGAGGTCTTGGTATATCTAATGTATAAATCAGCTGCCTTGCGTCTGTCCGTTTTGGCAGCAAGCAGCTTCAAATCATTAATTTTATCTTCAGCTTTAGCATAATACTCCGTCTGCAACAGGGATGTGAAAATAGTGATGGCATCATCGTATTCTTCCTGCTCTACCTTGAGCATGCCTTCATTCCAGCGTTCCTGCAGGTCTTGCATTTTCTCAATCTTTCGAGTCTCACGATCAACCGCCTCGGCAAGAACCAGGTCATCGTTTTTGGCTTTGACTTTTTCCTGCTGTCCGGCGCTGATCAGATCCGTAGGAATTGCCTCTAACTTCTCAATAGCATTGAGATATTTCTTTTCCTTAGCTAGCTGTTCAACTTCAGTAAAATAGGCAAGAAACCAACTATCGGCCTGCTTTTTCACCTTGACTTTAATAATATCTACATTTGAGGCCACCGCAGAGTAGGGATATTCCGAGAGAAATTCATCTGCATCCCAGACAATCTTATAGCCATCTCGCTCCGGGATGAAACCAAGATAGTCACGCAATAATTCTGAATATTTCTTTAGCTCCGGACTGCCCTGACCACTTCTTGCAAGAATATCGAGCTGGAGTTCTGACCATTCCTCTACACTCCCCAGATTCATATAGTCTTTTGAAATATTCCTGTATTGCTTCTCAGCGGCAGAATAATTACCTGCGGCGGTATACAAATCCGCTAACATCCTGCGCAGTGAAACGAGATCCGTCTTTTGCTCTTCCGATACAGACATCTCATCGACAATTTGTTGGTACACCTCTGCAGCTTTCTCCTCCTGATGGAGAAACATCAGTGCATTACCGTAGAGAATTTTGGTGCGAAGTTGTACTCTTTCTTTCTGATAATCGGGAATTTTCAACCATACCTGAATGACTTCTTCGTATTCTTTGCTGGCAGTGTAGCGTTCAATTAAGGTTTCCAGCTGAGGCAGATCGGCCTCTTTCTCCCGGCTTGACCAGTCAATACGTTCATCACCCTCTGGCGCAAAAAGCTGGCCGCATAGCGATTCAAGAAATGAAATGTCATTCTGCTGCAAATCCATCACATCCTTGCTGCTGATGACCAGTGAAGAACTACCGGTATTCAACCGCAGCATATCAGCACGGAGTTGATTGTAGCCATCCAGAACATTTTGCAAATCGACAAAACAATTTACCATGGTTTCCGAATCTTGTTGATTCAGCTCGAGAGCAGCGGACTGCTCGTCAATCTGCTGCCAACGTTGGAGCTTCCGGCCATATTCAAAAATTCGGTCATTCACATAACTCATAGTTGGCAAGGGTCCCTGTATTCTGACAACATCTAGCTCACTGGCACCCACCTCTGTCTGCTGATACTCCTGGAAACCGAGGTCCTCTTCATCAATGGTCATCCCCTCACGCGGACCAACGGCCTCACCTAAAATATCTCCACTCTCATCATAAGGAGTAACAGGTGATCCAAAGGGATCCGGATCCCTTGAAGTAACTGTCTTTTTTTGAGTTGCCACACATCCTGTTGCCAACAACAGGCAGAGAGCAAACAATACTGCTTTCTTTCGTATTACCATGGTCAGTATCTTTTATCTTAGCTGGTTTATGCTGGAAAAAGGCCTTTTAAGCTTAAGTACGTATTGTGTAGTATATCGGCTTTCGAGGAAAAATCTTTACAAGAAGCTCCTTTTCTTTGACGAACAAAATATATTCAGGATATCAATATCGTCGGTGTTATCATATTCATATCCGGATAATTTGCAAGTGCTCATCATTTCCATGCCAACTCTCCGGGACTTACCAAAATACTACTGTTCAATCTGGTCGATGAAACAGGTTCCTATTTCAAATTCACCAGGGATATTTTCACTTTCAAGACACCACATTACCGAACCGATGACCTCAACAAGCCCTCTTGCCCCATCCTTGCAGATATAGGTGAGCTCTTCACCCCAATCTTCTGAATTCAGACGTATATATACCCGGGTGTTTTTTGCCAATGACTCACTTGTCCGCAGACGTATACCACCACAACTTCCGTCAATGACTTCAGCCTTCTGCGGAGCAGATTTTTCTTCCTCCTCAATTACGTAAAAACTGACGATGCTCTGCTTTTTCTTACGCTTGTGATGTCTCCTGTCATCTTCCCCCATAACACTCTCCCCCTAACCTATCGTAGGTATTATTTTATTCTTCCATTAAGATATACCTCAACTACAGAAATAATACCAGTTTACAGGAAGTTTAATGAAATTTATAGGCCAGTCGCAGATCATTTTCTGAAAGAAATGATCTGAGGATAATCTCTTATAAAATGGCAAATGAAGTGGTTTGATATTTGGTAAATTTTTCTGGCTCAATCAAGTACGAGCAGTATCTGGAATACCCAAGGAAAAAGGTTTAAATGGCTAGAGTGTCTTGGCAAATACCAGATGACGCAAGATTGTTCTGTAATTTTGCTTTCCTTCGAGGCACGACTGACGAAGCATAGTAGCTCTATGTAAGTGAGAGAGTAACGAAGCAAGGAAGCCAAAAGAACAATCAAGCTGCGGTAGATGAGACTTGACAGGACATTAGATACAGGAGAACGCCATAAAGGCCTGAGAAGCGGTGCCACGCGATCATATTTTTGACAATGATAAGAACATGATGAGCAAGTGTAAAGACGTTCCAAGAGAATGTCAGCCACTACTCTGTCAAGGTCGTCTCGGTAATGGGGGTAACTTGCCAGAAAGGTGCAAATTGACGAGCCGGTTTGAAGGCGCCACCTATTTCAATGCTGCCAAAGGTCATAATTGATGGTCGATACCTGGCATGCTGTCCCAATTCTTGTGCGCTTTGGGGAACGATCCCCCCCTGCTGCGGATCTACCGCCACATTTACCTGAGCAGCATTTTGGCGCTCAAGTCTCAACCCACTAAAAGTTAGATCCACCGGGTCGAGCTGAGCTGCATATTTTTCGTGACGCACCACCGCCTCGACAATTTCACTCCAAATCGGTAAGGCGCCCACGGAACCGGCAACACGGGTTCTTCCCTTTTTCATCGGCTTGTTGTCATCAAAGCCGACATACACTCCTACTGCATACCCATCCTTGATGGTAAGGCTATCCGTATTTGAAGACAACATCGGCAGAAAACCGAAAAATGAAGCATTGGTGTACCGGTTGGCTGTTCCGGTTTTTCCTAGAACCGGGATGGAAATATCAAGTTCACCAACCCCCCTGTCTTCTCCTGTGGTCGTATCGGCTAACTTGATGTGCTCATCGGCATGACGACCTGTCCCGTGTTTGACCACGTTTTCGAGAACATGACCGATGGCTATGGAGGTCTCCGGGGCTAACACTCTATGGGTATTGCGTTGCGGCCGATAAAGCACCTCGCCCTCGGGCGACTCTATTCTATCGATCACACAAAGCAGAGTCTCGTTTTGGTCAAGTGAACCTCCGGTGCGGGTTACCTCTCCGGTTGCCAACGCCTCATAAATACTCACAGCCTCAAAAAGGGTGACCACGTTTGAGCCCAGGGGAAAGGAAAGAACCGGTTTCAATTCGCTTTCCACACCCATTTCCTTGGCATAGGCAATAAGGTAGTGCAAACCAACCAATATCCGGAAGTCCTCTATTTTTTCTAGAGTATCCATACTATACGGCAACTGGTCTGTGAGTTTTTCGCTCTCAGCCTGGACCTGTCTGCTCAACATCTCAAAAGCATCTACAGAAATCTTCGCATCAAGGAAAACGTTGGACCAAAAACGCTGGCGCTGATTATAATCAAGCCTTTGCAGGTAGTTACGTAAATTGTGGCTGTCAACATAACGCATACCTCCACTGGCAGCTGGATCCCGAATAAAACAGTAACGCCTGGTAAAAGGGTCATAAAAGAGCATGGGAGGATTTTCTACTTCTTCGGAATCTGCTGATGTTAACGGAACCTCAACCTTTGGCGAGAAGAAACTGTCAAAATCCCAGAGGGAGCGCTTGTATTCCTGGAGCTGAGCATGCAAGAGTTCATAATCTAGAAAATTATTGGCAAGTATAACCTGGCGCAGCAGCAACTCCTCCTTTTGGCTCGCACTGGGTTCTTCTTCTTCATCATTAAGCTCATCTTCTATAGTCTGCTTGTAAGTGTCAAAATTCAGTCCGTAGTGCATCTTCTGAATCGAGTCATACTCACTCTCCCGGCCAGCAAAAATCAGATCAGTTTCAATATTCTTCTGCACATATCGAAATGCCGCCTGACGCAGAACATCGCGGCTGACCACAATACCAAAATCGTCACGAATGCGGTCGCGGAACGCATTATATCTTTCCGGCTTCCCCTCATATTCGCGGGGGGCCATATCAACATGAGCGGCGACCTCCCGAAACTGCTCACTGGTAAGTTTATCGCAAAGTCTGGAGAGCAGCCATACCGAGGCTACGTTTTCGGATTTGACTCCAGCCCAACTCAACGACACCTCGGCAAAGGGCGAATCGTGATCGGGCCTAGGGAAATAGGCTTGATCCTGGAACACAAATACATCCCTGCTGTTTTTCAGACGATCCGCGCTGTTCCAGCCAAGCTGCAATGCTGCAGAAAAAACAAAAGGTTTAAACGATGATCCCATAGTCCGTTGGGCATAAATTGCCCGATTGTAAAAGCGGTTCTCCACACCGCCGGCAACGGCCTTAATCTCACCATCCTTGAGGACTAGGGCACCACCATTCAATTCCGGAAATTTTTCCAGATCGGCTAAGAGGATTCCGTTTTCATCCCTGTCGCGTAAACTCACCCAAACTTTATCACCCGGTTGTAGCTGTTCTAAAAATTTCGGGTAATCTGAAGATTCGGCGACGCTCCATGGATTTTTTTGCCAACGCACCCTCGCAGTCACCAACCGTTCAAGCCCCTTCTTATCTATAAGAGCTTTTCCGAATTTTCGGCCAAGATCAACATCTACCTGCAATGTCTTGCTCTCCACCTCCTTCACTGTGCCGAAGAGGAATGCATGCTTGGTGAGCGTAGTATCTCCGCCATACTTCAATTCGCTTAGCTCCTTTTGCACCTCCTCCCGTTCGTACCCACGCAAACGCACATCAAGACGAGAAAGATCATGGCGCAGCGAATACAAGGTCTGCTCTTGAATCTTTGGCTCAACTGTGGTGATTATTCGTACGCCGGAGGTGGCAATGTTTGAAATATTGTGCTCTTCCAGGGCTGCGGTAATTTCCTCTGAACCAACTGCATCCTTGACCATCTCCATTACATAATCAAGGGAGTAGCCAACGCGTCCCTGGTTGAATCCCATATCGCTGAACTTGGCAAGTCCATGCTGGTATTCACTGATCATGCCTAATTCGAGCATCTTAGCCAGCACGTAATTTACCCTGGCCCGCCCCAGCTTAAGCGCCTTTTGGCGCTGTTCATCTGTTCTTTTGATGAAGGGATTGTAGGCGTTTGGTCTTTTAACACTACCGGCAATATAGGCGCATTGTAAAAGACTCAACTCTTCGGGATTTTTGTCAAAATAGTAGCGGGCAGCCACGCCAAGACCATGACCGTTACCGCTGACATAAAATTGGTTGGCATAAAACTCAAAGATCTTCTCTTTCGGGTAATAATATTCAAGACGGAGGGCAAAAAGCAATTCCTTGAGTTTAGCTTTTATTGAGCGCCCCTCCCTTTTAAATAGATTTTTTGCCGTTTGCTGCGTCAAGGTTGAGCCGCCCTGGACGATTCGTCCCGATTGAATATTTCTTATGGCTGCCCTGGCAATGCCAAAAACATCAAAACCAAAGTGGGAGAAAAAACGATTGTCCTCCGAGGCAACAAGTGCATTTATGAAATTGACTGGAATCTCATTGTAGGGGACGTACTGACGATGGGCTTGACTAAAAAAAACACCAAGGCGAGTTTTGC
>JASJDT010000182.1 GCA_030065655.1 Desulfocapsaceae bacterium
CGTCGAATCATCAACCGGATTTACCAGGCGAAGCTGATGGAGTGCGCAAATGCCATCGGCATCACCATTAAAAACATCAAAGTACATCATCTATTAAACACCTTTTGGCCGAAACCCATATTATTTCCATCTTTGTTGATTGTTGCTTTGCTAACAGCATTACCTTTCCTGTTCTATTGTCAACAGGATTTGAGAAGTAATATTCTATCGACGTGGAAATGAGCTTTCTTAATCCCCAACAAGACTGGTTGTAATCTTTGTTCCCAATTCATGGAGTAGTACTATAGTCCTAATGATATTGGAGCCCCTATATTTGCCAGGTCGAACACGAGGAGAATCCGCTCATCTGTAGGCGTGCGACTGGCCTGCAGCTGCAAGGACCAGCATTGGGCCAGATAGGTTACCGCAAAAGTGGCATCGTTTGTTTCACTTTCTTCTATCGAATATTCAATATCGAAGGCTGTAATAATCCGGGGAAGCAAGCGTACTTTAAGAGCACCATTTATCTGCTCAATCTCTTCGTCGTCATTATAGCGATAGTCAATCGAGAAAAGGTCACCGCGACTGTTACGGTAATTACCGGCAAAACCATGGGTGGTATTATCATCATCTTCAATGGGAAATTCGGCCGTATAGGCAAGACTCATCTTCTCCAGAGGGTTCCAGCCAATTTTGAGGCTAACCGGTGACCACGGCTCATCTAAAGCCTCACTGCGAATGTCAAAACTTTGCTCCACGCGCAGGTAGCCATATTGGCGGGCGTACTGATCATCGCTATCATAGAGATCGAAGAAACTGTCTATTCCATAAGTAAAGGCGTTGGTTTCGGGAATACGATCGACTGTATCAAATGAAGGTAGGTCGCTTTGATCCTCTTCAGGGATGTAGTCATACTCAATAAAAGGTCGCACAGTATGACTTAGCTGAGCATAATGTTGACTATTCAAAGAGTAGTCGCGCAGAAGTGTAGTGGCAACTTCCGTGTTAAAAAATGGCAAAAATCGGCTGGGAGTTTCATCCAGATCCCAGGTACCATCCCCAAAGGTTTCTACCGCGTACAGGGTGCTTCTTGCACCAATCTCCGCCCGCGATTCCAGATACTGGCTCAGCGGTATAGGTGCACTCAGGCGTGGAAATAGATCGAGCCTGTGGCCGCCAACACCGTCTTCCCGCCAAAAATTGACGTAATCACCATCCCATTCAAAACTCAAAGGAGTATCTCCTACAGGAAGAACACCTGTATATTCGACACTGGGAAGTTTCCACAGAGGAGTCGGGCTGGTTTTTTCCTCCCTGACATCGTTGATGGCAAGAAAATCTATATTCAGGGATTGACCAGTCCAAGGCTTGTAGAGTTTCAGAGTGTTGCGACGCTGATCATCGCTACGATTCTCAAATCCTCTTCCAAATGTATCAAGAAAAGACTCCTGAGCTTCATTGAACCCGGTGACCCCAGAATTGAACTCTTCGAGATAATCTCTGTCGGAAACAACGTCAACATCGAGTCGGCTGATTACGGAATAGGGAAGATCCTGATCCACTTTCCCACGAATCCAGTACCTATCACTATTGGTGTGGGTAAATCCTGTATCTTCGTAGTATTCTGTCTCGCTTGGATCAGAGAGCATGTCGTCGAGGTAGCTGCCCATGAATCTTCCCTTACTTTCGGTATCGATGATGTAGCGAAATTCGGCACCGGGCATAAATCCACGTTCTGCGTAGTATTCAGGAAAGAGGGTGAGGTCGGTCGAGTCAGAAATATTGATGAAAAAAGGGAGGTTGAGACCAAATCCATCTCTATCGGAGTTGCTTACTTCCGGAAATAGAAAGCCGGTCTGCCTGGTGGTTTTCACCGGAACGACCATATAGGGCAGATAGAATATGGGAACATCACGGATATTGAACCGGGCGTGTTTAAGGGTGGCGTACCCTTCCTGTTCAATAGTGGTTTCAGCACTGTGAAAGCTCCACGGCGGTGTCTCACCCTGTTCTATTTTACAGGTGATCACCCATCCATCTTCAATTCTGTAGGTCTTTAACCCTGTTTTTTCAATTGACTTTCCCTCAAAATACAACTCCAGATCCTCTCTGGTAATAACGGCATCAGTAAAAGACCCTGTTTCTTTATTCAGGTTTACTATGCCTTTCTCGGCCACGAGTTTGTCTCCACCGGATTCAATACTGACATTTCCTTGTGCTTCGATAATCTGTTTTTCCACATCATAGCTTATCCTGTCTGCCTTGATGATTGCCTGAACTTCAAATTCCTGATCTTGTGATTGAATGTCCTCTGGAGTAACAGGTGGAACCAGATACTGTTCTTCAAGTAACTCGGCCCAGTCGGCAATATCTTTCTCGGGCCCTGATGCCAATGGAGAGCTGGTTTTCTTTCGTTTAATCAGGACAACGTTGCCATCAGCGACTATTCTCTGCGGATTTTCAAGACGAGTAAGGGAGTCAGCTGAAATATTCCACTCCGAAGTTACTGCCGATTCGGCCAGCACAGGTAAAGGGGGAAGCAAAAAAAACAGGAGTAATGCGGCAATGAACAACTGTCCCGGCGAGCATAGATAACAAGAATTTTCCTTCATCATGTTTTTCTTTCCGATACAGGAATGTGCCATGAAATGATAGAGGTGCGATGGGCGCTTTAGTATGGCAAAGAGCATTTTTCTGCTTAAGTTAAACCATGTCTTGGGGGATGATAGTTGAAGTATTACCGCCATGTTTGCTTAGCCTGCAAACCCTTTTCTCCGGGTGGAGAGCGACTTGTTGAAGGTAACTTTTTGCATAGCCGGGTGTCAAGCCTTATATAGGAATTTAGCTTGATAATGGCAGGAAATTGTTTTATTTTACAAGCCGTGTAACGGGAGGCAGGTATCGACCCCTTTATTCTCCTTTTTATTTTCGATAAAAGGGTTTTCAAAATATTAAAGCCTCCATCTAGAAAAACGCTACACCTAGCTGTGATTTGAATGTAATGCTCTTGGTAGTATGAAAGAAATGTTTCACAGGGGGAGTAGCCGATTTCTTTTAAAAAGTTTAATATGTGTCATCACTATTCTGCTTCCGTAAAGCAATGCTAATTTGCTGGAACAAGCGTTGTAAAGACAACGGGTATTTGTTTTTATAACAGTAATTTTATCTATTTTTGCAGATATGATTTGGTGGCATATCGATAAGTTATAATCGGCTTTCAGGTTAGCTGAGCCGAGGCAGAGATCAAAAATCGCTTTGATATTCTTCTTTAAATAAAGGTTTGGGAGAGTATCTTAAACACAGGTGATTAAAAGGCACTTGCGCAATCTCTCATAAAGGTATTCAGGCGGAGTACAAACAATGGTGTCGAACTCATTATTCCGCAGACGGTGCATCTCACCTTAAGACCTGCCTGACTGGGTGGAAATTTTATCCACCGCTAAGATTATTTAGAGTTTTGTTGGGAGAAGGTATTTCCAACAAGGCCTATGGACAGCGACAGGATGGGCGTGTTTACCTGTACTGTCGTCATGGATTAAGAATGACGGAACAAAAAACGAATCAAGAAAAAAAAGTAAAACAGCCAACCAAACAAGAAAGAATCAAAGCAAAGATCGGAGCCTGGTGGAAAAGTACCGTAACTGAAAGGGTAATACCATCGGAGCCCACGACCAGCCAAAAATCACTGCCTTCTCCGCCCTCCACTGCTGGCTTGGTAGAGCAAGCCGCAAACCTTGAAAAAATAGAAGAGAGCAAGTCAACCTCCCTCAAGGAAGTTGAGGAAAGAACCCAGGATGGAGAGCCGTCTCAGAAAACTTCCCGACAAAAAACGGAAGAACAAGAGACTTTGGCTAAAATGGGTGAGAAGAGTAGTGAGGAAGCCGAACAAGAAAGCTCAAAAAAGCAACAGAAAAAGAAACCAGCATCGAGGGGAAAACGTCCAAGCAGAGACCAGGGAGTGGACCAAAGTGAAGATCACCAGATATCCAAGGGAGATTCTGGGCCTGAGGACAGTGATGCTAAAACTCAAGATGAAAGTGATATACAATTAGAGAAGAGTGGGCAGCAGCAAGAAGAAAGAAAGAATAGGAAAAAGTCTCCCACTAAACAAGAGCAACAGGAGCTGCAAGAACAACGGGATCAGCAAACCGAAGAAATCCTGGATGAAGAGCAGATCAAAGATGAGCCCAAACCGATAACGAAACTTCTCATCAATGCCGAAGAACCGGAAGAATGTCGGCTTGCACTTCTTGAAAACGGTCAGCTTGAATCCATCCACGTTGCTACCAGTACCCGTGTACAAACCAAAAATAATATCTATAAAGCCCGCATCGTTGCCATTGAACCTAACTTGCAGGCTGCCTTCGTCGATTACGGCACAGAAAAGAACGGTTTTCTGCCGTTCAGCGAGATCCATCCTGAATATTACAAGGAAAACGTCAGCGACAAGACCAAGGAACTTATCAATCAGCATCAGTGGAAAAAGCTCAGTATTACCGATGTAATGGAACGGGGGCGTGAGGTTCTGGTTCAGGTTGTGAAGGAGGAGGTCGGTAAAAAAGGCGCTAATATGACCACCTATCTCTCTCTCCCCGGCAGATGTGTTGTGCTCATGCCCGGCTCGGATTCAAAAGGGATATCCAGAAAGATATCCGGGGAGGAGCGCCGCACCAAGCTACGTGATCATATGCTGTCACTGAAGATTCCCGAAGGTATCGGTTGGATTGTTCGCACGGCATCGATCGATATCACCAAAGCAGCTCTGGGGCGTGATGTCAGCTATCTGTTGCGGCTGTGGGAGGAAGTAAAGAAGAAAGGTCAGGATTTAGACGGTGTCGGACTGATCTATCAGGACCATGATCACGTCCTCCGTTTTCTCCGCGAGCATTTCGATCCGGATCTCCAGGAAATACTGGTCGATGACAAAGATGCCTTTGAACAGGTCAAAGGCTTTATTGAGATGCTGCCTGCCAAGCAACGTAATGTCAAATGTAAACTGCACAGGGGAGCCCGACCGATCTTCAACCAGTATTCCATCGAAGATCAGATTGAGTCGATTTATCAGCCGAAAGTTAATTTGCCGTCTGGAGGCTCCATAGTCATTGATCCCACCGAGGCTCTGGTGGCCATTGATGTCAATTCAGGCTCAACCAGCAAAGGACGCAACTTTGAAGAGTCCATATATCAGGCTAACATGGAAGCTGCCAAGGAACTTGCCAGGCAGTTGCGGCTGCGCGATCTTGGCGGTCTTATTGTCGTGGATTTCATTGATATGCGTTCGAAAAAACATGTCCGCGATGTGGAACGGCAAGTCAAAATGGCTATGAAGCGTGATAAGGCCAAGGTCGACATCAGCAGGATTTCAAAATTTGGTCTCATGCAGATTTCCCGGCAAAAACTTGGAGCCCCAATCGAGGCCGGTAATTACCGGGTTTGCACCCATTGTAAAGGGAGGGGAATCGTTCGCTCGGTTGAAACACTTGCCCTATTCTATCTCAGACGAATTCACACAGCGGCCAGCAGAAAAATGATTCGCCAGGTTGAGTGTCATTTTCCTGTTGATGTTGCCGGCTATCTCTTGAATAACAAGCGCAATGAGCTGATTGAGCTCGAATCAAAACACAATACCGAGGTGATTATCACAGCCGAACCCTCTTATGGCCCAGGAGACAATGAGATACTTTTTCATAAAGTTGAAAAAGCTGGAACAGAGAAAAACAAGTCTTGATTATTGGGATAATCTGCGGTATAAACAATGCCTCTCAGGCGCCAGTGGCTCAGCTGGATAGAGCGACGGACTACGAATCCGTAGGTCGGGGGTTCGAATCCTCCCTGGCGCACCAGATACGACAAGGGATCAGGCCATTTGGTCTGATCCCTTTTTTTATGCCTATAGCCGATAAAAGATCATCTACTGACAAATAATTCCACAGAGTTTCTGGTGTTCTTATTTACACCACTTCCGGGGGGAAGGAGAGGCAATGTTTCTCTTGTTTTGAGATCGATTCTCCCTGCATCCAGGCCCTTATCGATGAGATAATTTTTAATGACATTGGCTTGATATCTAGCCAGATTTTTCTGCTCAGAGTCGGTTTCAGAAGACCCAGAATAGGTAACTGTTACTTTGAATGAAGGATGTGCGAGTAGCGAATCGATGAGATTATCTATTTCATCCAGCGATTCATCACCAGGTAGATTTGTCTCAGCAGAGAATGGAATAGTCAGTTTTTGAAAGGTAATGAGTTCTCTTAGTTGCCTGATCTTAACTGCAATTTGCTCTTTTTCCTCATCGATGGAGATTTCTTCTATTTCAGTAGTTTCAACAGGACTGGCAACTTTATCGACCGTTTCATCAATCTCTATTGATGATGTGGTCTGTGATAAGGCTGACTGTTTGTTTTCTGCCACTTCTTCGGTACCATCTGATTTATTCACGGCAGATGTGGAATTCTCCGATGAGGCTTTATTCATTTCATCAGAGCCGACGCTCGTACCGTTTTCACTAGAATTCCGGGAGGGAGTTTCCGGGGGTATTGTATTGACGGGTGGCTCCGAAATATCCGGCGAACTTTGTTCGGGCGGCTGCGTCAGAGATCTGAAGTACGACTTGATTTCATGAAAACCGAAATTGCCCTCGGTTTTCGCGCTAAATCCATAATAGAGGATGAAGCATAAGGCGAGCAGGACCATGACATAGTATGGAATTTTGCTTTTATGAACAGATTCCTTTTGCAGGTTTGTTGGCGAAGTTTCAAGATCATCCTGATGATTTCCATACTGGCCTGAGGCCTTGTTTTTTATGGCCAGCGCTTCCAATTCCTGTAAAAGCTCCCTGCTGCTTTTGTCGTTTCTACTGTCCCCAGCCCTTGCTCTAATAGACACTTCTGCCAGATTATATGTTTTGGACACTGACTCGCGAATGTACTTTTGCGGACTTTTTGCTTCAAAGGCAGTTTTTCGGGGTATATCATTCTTGGGAGTGAGCTCTGTTTCGGGCTCTTGGTCGGTAGGTTTTTCCTGGATTCCATGAGGAATCTCAAGCTCTTTGGCACACTCACGTACATGCTTTAAGTTAATAGTTTTTGATCCTTCAACATAACCAGTCAGTAGAGCTCGATCACAAAGAATGTTTATAAGCCGTGGGTAACCAAGAGTAGATGCATAAATTTCCTGGATAGCTTCCTGGGTGAATATTTCCTTGCGGCTGTCCGGGAGCGGGATGGTATACCCCTGGCGTACGTACTCGCCATTGGTCTTTTGTTCAAGAGGAGTAAGTGAGGTAACGATTTTTTCAGTCGAGGCGACATTAAGGCGATGTTTAATATACTCTCTGGTTTCTTCTTCTGTAAGGGTTTCTATGTTATAGCTGATCGTGACCCGTTGGCGTATTGCTCTGTTCTCGGAGAGAAGGAGTATATTATTGAATTCTAGCTGGCCAATAAAGAAAATATTGATAAGCTTGCTTTCCTCTTTTTCGATATTTGAGAGGTTACGAACTTCTTCAAGGAGTTCCTGGTTCATTCGTTGAGCTTCGTCAATGATCAGCAGAACTTTTCGTTTGTTATTGTAAGCCTCCAGAAGAAACTCTTCGAACTGAATGAGAAATGAAACTTTATTATCAATTTTGCTGGCTTTCATGCCAAAGGCATGCGCCGTATACTGGAAGAATTCCAAGGGATCAAGGGCAGGATCTCGAACAAAGGCGACGTAGGTTTCTTCATCTAGAGAGTTGATAAGGGCGTTGATAAGTGTTGTCTTACCAGTGCCCACATCCCCGGTTAGTAAAAGAAAGCCTTTGTTATCTACTACCCCGTATTTTAAGGTTGCCAGGGCTTCTTGATGTTTTTCACCGAGCCAGAGAAAGCGTGGATCTGTGCTTATCTGAAACGGTTTGTGTTTGAGATGAAAAAACGAAAGATACATAATTCCCCGGGGTTTCGGAACATCCGCCTTTCGAAAAACAATAAAACTACCATGCAGGAAAACTATATTGTAGCTGAAATTTTTCTGGCTTGGTGTTTAGTTTATCACAATGGAACTTCAGCTACATAGTCATTTATATTATATAATAACAGGAAGATTGAGCGTAACATATTTCACCATCCCTTCAAGCATTTATTGACTTCCTATAGTTTTGCGGGACTAAAGATAAGCTACTGCTGAATACTAATTCGGGTACGGCCTTTTGTCATTTCCGGTGTGTGTTGTTGTGCACACAGAGCATGATTTAACCTTGACAGATATTCAAGAGCGCTAATACTAACCCCGCAAGCGGGGTTAGTAACTTGGGAGAAGATCCAAGTTCACGGTTTTGTGTCTTTTTCATACCAGAGTAAGGGGATAAAGCCGGAAGGTGCTAGTTGAAAGGAATAGGACAGGGGATAATACTAAGTGGATTTCCAATTATTAGAAACTTTGAATATTATGGAAAGTTCTTGTCGGATATCCAACTTTTAGGAGATACATCAATGCTAAGGTTTCTTGGTAAAATTGTGGTACTCATTATCCTGCTTGGTATCAGCTCGTGTTGCTCGCTGAACATTGACGAGGAGAGGATGGGATTGTCTGGACAGGAGAAGCAGTTTATTTCCCGTTTTGAAGATGAACTGTTGATTCATGCTGCCAATGTAAACTTGAATGTACAAAGGGTAAGGGTAACCTCAGTCAGTGATGTTGTCGAAATTTCCAGTAAAAAGGTGGAACCCTTAGTCTACAACCAGTTACTTTCCACTGAGGATATGGAACCAGAGGTACGTAAAAATATTTTTATCGCTCAGATGCTCCCCCATATTCTCATCGTAAAGTATTATCTGGATCAGGAAAAAGAAATCCTCGAACAAATTCTCAAGCATGAAAAGTTACGTCGGCACCATTCCCCGGAGCGTCATATTTTTGTGAAAAAAATGCTTGTTAAGCATAATGCTGAAAACACCAATGAATTATTGCAAAAACTCACAACTCCACCAACCAGTGTAATTCTGGCTCAGGCTGCCTTCGACTCTGATTGGGGAAGATCAGACTCATATTCTAAGGCAAATAATCCGTTCAAAGAGCCCACAGAGGGCGAACCGGGGCCGCTTCTCCATACACTTGGTAGTCCCACTGACTTGATTTTCCTCAAAGATTATTCATATCCACCTGAGGCTATAGTTGATTATTTTAACAATATCAATACACAGGATAGCTATAGGGTATTTCGGGAGAAGCGCAGGAAAACGAGTGACCCTCTCACTCTTATAAAG